>JAJFMB010000154.1 GCA_021772355.1 Chlamydiota bacterium
CAATGCAAATCAAGTATTTAGAACGACTCACATAGCGTATGCTCTCAATCAGCGAGAGTTTTTCTTTCTTCTGCCTAACATCAACCGACCCTTTTGGCACATCCCGTTGCATCCAACGAAAAAGCCCCATAGCTACAGCACCGTTAGTAATGATCACAAGCATGAGAGTTTGCAGCGTTTGTTGCCACTCCGCAAAGCAGTACTTAGCCAGCACAATTGCAACTCCTCCTGCGGCGATAATTCCCGCGTTATAAGCAATACCAAGCACTCCATAAAACCGTCCCCCTTCGGAGGTGCGGGTAACAGCATTGACAAAACTCCAGAAAAGCACGGATATGACTATGGTGTTCCACAGCTCGCACGCTACATAAAAGGAGGTAAAAGTCCAGTAGCGGTAAAGAGCAACCAGCCCCTTAAACCCAGCCGGTAGGTGCTGCTCCAAAAAAGCTGCGGATTCTATCGGATGCAAAAAATCACGCGCGGGATAAATCACAAAGGCGAAAAGGGCATAGAACAGCAAAAAAGCGCCCGTCAAAAGGTAAAAAACTTTTTCCTGACTAAAGCGATTGGAGAGGTAGGCAAAAATTGAAGTTAAAATGATCGCACTAGGCAGAATTGCCCACACTTTAATAAAAGGAATGATCTCAGCTCCTGCGGCAGTGATCACCAACGAGTCTTTTAAATTCCATAAGGTGCTTTGATTAAAGCTCAGTAACAAGAGCATGAAAAACATAGGAATAATTTTTTTAATCTCATCCCCATAAATCGGCCATAGAATAGATCTTAACTTCTGCATTATCACAAATTAATTAAAATTAAAAAGCGATATTACCACAATTTATATAAAAAATCTATCAAATTAAATGCTAATTTATTTACAATCTCCTCCTTATGTTTAGAGTAACACAATTAGCTAGAGCATTCGTACGAGATACAAGACAATTCCAAACAGCAGGAAAGGCGCTTGCCAAACCCGAATGCTATCTTATGAAAGCTCCCCTCTTTTCAGAGGAGCAATTTAAAGCCATACAGGGAGAATTATCTCTTTTAGAGGCAATTCCCTATGAGAATGACCTTTTTCGCCGTTCTTTTTTAAATATTAGAAAGGATCGTACACATGATCTCCGCTTCTATCCGGTGACATTCTCTTCCGGCAAGCTGATGCAATGGCGTAGCCTTCAAAGGCAACTGATAGATAATACAACCATACAAAAAGCCATCGAGACTGCTCTAAATCGATTTGGGCAAGAGCACTCTCTAGACGGGGAAGAGCATTTTTTTACGAGCATAATAAAATACTCTATTCCCCGGCTCTGTCACGAAGGGGGGTGGCATTCTGATTATGCGACGAAATGGAGTATGATCGCGATGCTTTCCGATCCAAGCGAATGGAAAGGAGGCAGACTTCTATTTTCTAAGGGTGAACCTCATAATAATCGGCTCATTCAAAAAACAGACTATGTAAAAAACCGAGCTCTTATGTTCTATAATGACCACGACAACAATTACCATGCCCTCGAAAGAATGGTCGCTCCAAAACCCGTCGATAGAGTTATTTTAGTCTTATTTCAACTAGAGACCCATCCCTTTCCAAAATTTGATGTAATGGAACCCAGCTCTTAAAAAAAATTCTCCTTGGAAAATTCTTTATAGCGCGCCGAGTCGTAGCGATAAAGCATAGCGGGTCGGTGTTTAAGTCCTGTTTGCTTCTTTTCGCAGGAGCAAATAAAGTCCATTTTGGCGACTTTCCGGCGAAAATTCCTCGTATCGATTTCGATATTGAACACCTGTTCGTATAGCTTTTGCAGCTGGGTGAGAGTAAATTCTTTGGGCAGCAGCTCAAAAGCAAGCGGCCTGGTCCTTATGGCCAACCTCAGTGCCTCCAAAGCTTTGGCATACATTTCATCTTGGTGAAAGGCCAAAGGAGGAACCTGATAAGCGGGCCACCACTTAGCATCTGAAGCGTCAGCCGTTGCAACTAGATGGTATTTCTCTGAATCGATCAAGGCAAAAAATGCCACTGTAATAGTGCGGCCTCTGGGGTCTCTTCCATGAGAGCTAAAGGTGTGAAACTGCTCTAAGTAGATATCTTCGAGCCCCGTCTCTTCTAGCAACTCCCGCATGGCCGTTTCTTCCGCCGTTTCCTCCCCTTCCATAAATCCGCCCGGTATAGCCCACTTTCCGACATAAGGATCCATCTTTCTTTCAATCAGGGCAACTTTCAGCTCTCCTTCGGCATAGCCAAAGACAACACTGTCCACGGTTACAGGGTAAAGTGATTTATCTTCTAATCTAGTCATGAAATTTCCTACTAATGATATCCGAGCTTTCTTAATTTTTTGCGATAGATCGAGTGGTACAGCTCTATTTGTTCAGGAGTCATATCATATCGCCACCTGCCTATCATCCCAATGTGAAATGTTGGAGAGTTCCCCCAAAGATTTTCTGCGACCTCTTCAATTTTCTCTTGCGAAACATCGGCATTGATAAAATTTGCAAGGGCATTTAGCTCCTTTAGTTGCTCCTCTTCGCTGCCTCCCCCTTGAGGTCCCACTAAATTCTCAAATCTCACAGTGAAGCAATACTTAGACGGGAGTGAAGATAACAGCTTGAGTCGGCTTTCGATAAATTCATAGCATCTCCATCCTCTCTCACCAACAATCAATTCCCTCAACCTCTCCTCGCGATCTTTTATTTGCAAGATATGTTTCGGTCCTCCCCAGTTAGGACAAAAACTCCAATCTAGTACCGAAACGAGATGGTCTCTTGGATCCCGCAAAATAAAAATAACCTTATACCCTCTTTTGATCAAGGAGTCCAGTGTGTCATAATTCCAATTATGACAAACGACATACCCTCCCCCGCGAGTGATTTTTACCGTCAAAAATTGGGCATTTTCAGGAAGATCTCCTAACCATCGCGTCGCTTCCTTTTCGACTAACCCATCCAACGCTTTCACAATCAAATGCGTTCCGCACTTAGGAGGAGTTAGCACCACAAATTTATCATGCGCCTCTAAAATAAAGGGTAGAAAAACAAGGAGGGAGCAAATAATTCTTTTTAACATAAAATTCCGTTGGATCGCTGTTGTAAGATGTAAAGATTATACGGTATTAGCAAATAAGTACAAGACTCCCTCTAAATTTTAATAGAGAGAAGCTCGTCCCAGTTTGTGGTGAAGCGTTGAGATCTTTTTTCTTGGCGCATTTTCCAGGGATTCTCAAAACCCTCGGAAGCAAAACGCAGCGCCTTTTTGCCGGATGCACGGTTTAATGTGTCCATAACTGCCATGACCCGCTTCTGTTTCTCGGTAGAAACCGGCGATGTTGGAAAAAGAACAGGTTGAATAATAGTTTCCGGGATAAGCCCATCAAGCATAATGCCTACTTTACGGTAGGATACACCTTCGCGATAGAGACGCTGCAGCAGCTCTTTGGCATAGTGAGTAAGAAGGGGGGTATACGCTGTTGGCTCAGGCAAAACCATATCGAGCTGGTAGGTGTAAAGAGGATTACCAAACGCATCGGGCTTTGGAATAACAAAGACAGAGAGAGCGGAGGCTAAAGCCTTTTGGGTGCGCAGTTTTTCGGCAACACGTGCTGTATAAGCTGATAGCGCCTCGGCAAGCTCTTGATAGTCCGTGATGGGGCGACCAAATGATTTACTTGTAGTTAATGATTTCTTGGGCGCTACAGCCTCCTCTAGTGACAGACACGATATACCACGCAGCTCCCATACCATCCGCAGCCCTACAACTGTCATCTTTTTCTTCACCCAAGTGTCATCGGCTGAACGCAAATCCCAGGCCGTATACATCTCTTTGCTGTGCAACATGGTAGCCAAGCGAGAGCCAATCCCCCATAAATCTTCAACAGGAGTATTCATTAGCAGGGCTTCGATCTTTTCATCACTATCTAGCACAAACACACCACCCGTCTCGGGATGTTTTTTTGCGTAGTGATTCGCCAACTTCGCTAACGTCTTGCTCGGTGCAATGCCGATTGACACAGGAATACCTGTCCACTCGCCGACTGATTTTCTAAGTTTACATGCAAAATCGAACTGATCAGGCACATCCAGATCGCAAAATGCCTCATCAACAGAGTAGACATCGACACGCGGACAAAAGTATCTGAGTGTGGCCATAACACGACGCGACATATCGGCATAGAGCGCATAGTTGGAAGAAAGCACTACAATATCGTGCCGTTCAACTAACTCTTTGTACTTAAAGTAGGGCGCTCCCATGGGAATTCCCAACGCCTTCACCTCATTAGAACGCGCGACAAAACAGCCGTCATTATTAGAAAGCACTGCCACAGGAACACTGTTCAACCTCGGATTGAACACCCGCTCGCACGACACGTAGAAATTGTTGCAATCAACTAATGCAAAAGATTTTGTCACGATGCCTTATGGATAATATAGGTCACAACACCCCATACCTGAAAATCATCTTCCTCTTTAACGCGGGTCGTAGGATACTGTGCATTTTCAGGTTGCAGGTAGAGCGTTCCATTTTTTTGAATAAAGCGCTTTACGGTAAATTCTCCATCGAGCACTGCCACCACAATTTTCCCGGAAGCGGGCTTAAGCGCGCGATCCACTACTAAAATATCTCCCGACTGAATTCCCGCGTCACGCATCGAGTCGCCTTGCACCCGCACATAAAATGTAGCCACGGGATGCTCAATCAAAAGCTCATTAAGGTCGAGGTGCTTTTCAATATAGTCATCCGCTGGCGAAGGAAAGCCTCCTTGCACAGCCGTCCAAAATAGCGGCAGTGGTAGAGCACTACACTCTTTTGGTTGATAAACTGTAACGCGCATCTTTCACCTCGAAAAATCCCAAGATAATCGAGATCTCTTTGGAGGGCAAGAGCAAATTCCGAGAATCAATTGACTTTTTAGCAAATTCTTAGCTAAATTACGCAATCACAGATTTAAGGGAGAGATTATGTATCAAGTCATAACACTGGTACTTGCAGCCATCTTGTGTCATTCCGGTTGTGCGCAGGCTAAGGAGAAGGTTTTTGGCATCGGCTTATCAAGGACCGGAACCAAAAGTCTAAACGCATCTTTAAAAATTTTGGGATATAACGCCGTTCATTTCCCTGATGATGAAACATACAAAGATATGGTCCATGCCACAATGCCCTTTAGAATTCTGAAGAATGTGGATGCGATCACAGATGTCACAACCATCCCTTATTTCATTCAATTGCATCAAATTTATCCGAACGCAAAGTTCATTCTCACAGTGAGAGATAAAGAGGCGTGGCTAGATGGATGCAGCACTTTCTTTCAAAAACACCCTCCTAAATTTAAACTGAAGAACTTTATAAGAAGCGCCGTGTATGGCTGTCTTTACTTTAACCGAGAGCGCTTCTCCCACGTCTATGACGAGCACTTAAGAAAAGTGCTGAGTTATTTCGAAGACTACCCTGATTCTTTGCTGATTTTACCTATTTGTGATGGAGTCGGATGGGATCCGCTCTGTGAATTTTTAGGAGAGCCTACACCCAGCGTCCCTTTTCCACGTATCAAGTAATGCACTTAAGAAGTCTTACCGTTTTCTTGAACGCCCTTTTCGACGAGGAGGAGAAGAAGAAGCTCTTTCTTGACTGGAGGGCGGCTCGCTAATCCAAACAGGATCTTGTTTTAGAAGAGCCATGACTTTATTAAGACTGGAGAGCTCCCGCTTAGTGACAAGCGTGATCACCATGCCCTTTTTATTATAGCGACCTGTGCGGCCGGCCCGGTGAACGTAGAGGCAAGGGTCGTCCGAGAGCTGATAGATAAAGACGTGAGAGACGTTGGAAAAATCGAGACCGCGAGAAGCGACGTCAGTAGCCACTAAAAAGCGAAATTTTCCCTGGCGAAATTTGTTGGTAACGACTTGACGCAAATTCTGTGCCATGCCCGCATGAAGGTAGTCCGTATCGCCAAATTCTCTTTTAAGCTCCCTTGCTACCTGCTCTACTTGGATTCGAGAGTGGCAAAAAATGATCGCCTGCGTAGGATTTAAATCCTCCAACATCTCTTTGAGATCGATGGTCCGTCTTGTATGAGTGCAGTAGAGGAAGCGGTGGTCGATCTGCCCAAGTGAATCATCTTTTCTCTCTAACACGAGTTCCTCAGGATCCTTCATGTGCAGCTTGGCAAGCTTTGTGATGGCCTTTGGCATTGTCGCAGAGAAAAGGAGGGTTTGGTGCTCGTGGATAAGGCATTGGATAATAAACTCTAGATCGTCATAAAAACCCATGCTGAGCATTTCATCAGCTTCATCAAGAATTACAGTTTCCACCGCATTTAACGAGATGGACCTATTATAAATAAAATCGATCAAGCGACCAGGCGTTGCAATCAAGACATGCACGCCGCTATTTAGCTTGGCTCGTTGTAAAGAAGCGTCCTCACCGCCTATCACGGCAAACACCTTGACTCCCTTTACTGCCCCCACCTTTTGCACCTCGGCAGAGTATTGAAGAGCCAGCTCTCGAGTCGGAACTAAAACTAATGCTTGGATTCCGCTCTTGTTGAGATCAACTTTCTGACAAATGGGAATGGAACAAGCAGCAGTCTTTCCCGACCCTGTCTGAGCCAAAGCGATAATATCCCGACCAGCCAGAATATGGGGAATCGCTACCGCTTGTACAGGGGTAGCTGTCTTATAATCAACCTTTTCCAAGGCTTTTAGAATAGATGCATCTAAAGAAAATTCTGAAAATTCTGTCATTTGAAAACAGTATACAAGATTCTTCCCTTTCTCTGTATTCTTATTTCACAGCTAAGCCTGAAAAAAAGATCAGTTTAACCCCTGATTGCGACCCTAATCCATAGTCCGGCGCTCTAGAAAACAACAAGATTTTTTAGATTTTGAGGAGAGCATGTCTTTTGACATGGTCGACGAAAAAGATGAAAAAGATCGTTATTTTCTAGAGATGCCTGACTATGTAGTGTATTTTTTCTAAAAAAATAACTACGAGAAGGAATATGTTAGGCCTGGGATTGTGACCTTCATCTGTAGATGTTTAGGCTCAGATTAAGTCACAATCACGGGCCTAAAGAGTTTTAGCTTCGTCATATCTAAATCTCCAAAAAAAGAGCGTCAGACAAGATTAGGGCACAATTAGGGGTTTAAAAATTTGTATTTTCATTTCTTACTGTGGTAGGTTGCAATTATGTATAATATTTACTTTATTTAAGAGCGTTATGCGCCTAGTGCTGTTTGGATTATGCCTTATTATCGCGACTGCAAGTCCCCTTGTATCAGAGGAATGCGTTTTCGAAATGCTCACCTTAGAACAAGCGGAACAGATCGCGCTGTGCGAAAATAAAAATGTACGCACGATGTGGCAGCTCTATGAAAAAGCCAAACAAGGGAGATTAGAGTCGATTTCCAAGTGGATGCCGGAAGTCAGCGTCGTTTCCCGAGGCTATGGAACAGAGAAGCGAATAGTAGGAACCGATACGCATAGCGCGTTCATTAGCCAATTTAGCCTGACACAGGCTGTTTTTTCTTCAAACCGCTACTACAATCTCAAAATTTCCACGCTAGAAGTTCAGCACATCAAATATCTGCTCGACGCTGTGATCATTGACGTCCTCTTTGAAGTGCGAACTGCCTATTACAAGGTGATCTTGGATCGGCAGAATGTAGAAACTGCTAAGTATAACGTCGAACTGTTCACAAGTCTTGCCGAGAGAATGCAGAGTAATTACGAGATCGGGACTTCGATTCTGCTCAACGTCAATCAAAGCAAGGTGGCGATCGCCAACGCAACAGCTGCCTACTATCAAGCCATTAAACAGCTAAAAGTCGATACTGATCGACTGGTGACCGTTATGGGTTATAACGCAGGTAGCGTCAAACTCGATATCACAGAAGAACAGATTCCAATCAACACGATTCCCGATATTGCATGCAAGGTCGCCTATGTGGAGAAGATCTTTAGCGAAGAGGGGATAGACGGCCCCATCTACCAGTCGGGATTCCCGCAAAATGAAGAGAAGCGGATGCAGCATTTATTTCGCTGTGATGAAATCAATTGGTGGGAGCAAAACGCGCTTTATTATCGTCCGGATTTGCGCTCTAAGTACACAGAAGTCACTATTGCCGATCAGGAAGTGAAAAAAGAGAAAGGAACCTATTGGCCGGTTGTAGGTTTGGAGGCAAACTACGGAGGGTACCCCACCCGCATGTTGGACAATCCCTCTTCCAGTTTTTTTAATCAGAAGCTCGATTGGGCAATTGGTTTCACTTTCGACTGGCTTCTCTTTGATAGTTTCGGTAGAGAGTACCGCGTCAATCAAGCGCGCTACGAACGAAACGCAAAAAAATATGAACTTGGCCGCGGCGTCCAAATTAGTTACGAAGAGGTGCGGAAACAGATTTTCTCCATTACAGAATCCGTTGCCAATTATGTGACGGCGGCAGGAAATGTAAAACTTGCAGAACAAACACTTGATCTTGCAAACAAACAGCTAGACATCGGCTATATCACCGTCTTTGACTATCAAATTGTGGTCAACAGCCTTATTGAAGCGATCTACATTCGCGATCGCGCGCGGTTTGATCTGATCGAGGGCTATTACGGTTTAAGACACGCGTCAGGAATAGATTTAGTCGGAGAGGTGCTACCATGCGATTTCTTAACAGGAAGCCCATGCTCACTATAGGAAAAAAGTGCTACTAGGAATAACACATGGATGAAATAGAGAAAAAAAAACAGTCCCACAACGCACTCAAGATCACTTTGGGTGTCTTGCTTATTTTTATGATCGGCATCGGAGCTGCCATCTACATCATTGAAGAGTCCGATACAGTATGGACGAATGATGCCTTTATAGAGGCGTTTGGAACCGATTTAAGCACCAATGTCACAGAGGAGATCACAGCACTTTTTGTCGATGAGGGAGATGCTGTTAAAGAGGGGCAACTTATTGCGACCCTTCAAAACAACGTTCCTCTAGCACAAAAGGCGGAAGCAGAAGCGCGCATCCTCAGCTTAGAAGAGGAAGTCGCTGTCAAAGATGCTCTAATGAAAAAACTGCGCAATGACTACATTCGGGCCCTTGCCGGTATTGAAGATAAGGTGATTTCCGCCCAGCATTACGACCACGCGGAAAAGAATTTTGAAATGGCAGAAGCAGAACTAAAGCTTGCCTTTGCGAATTTAGAACTGGCCAAAAAGCAGCTTGAAGTTATCAAAGCTCAACTTATCCACTACGAAATTTTAGCCCCACAAGATGGCGTCATTGCAAAACGCTGGGTGTGGCTCGGAGATGTCACCTCCCCGGGACAAAGTCTTTATACGATGTATGACTTAAAAAATATTTGGGTGCTCGCAAACTTGGAAGAGACCAAAATCGAAAACGTCAAGTTAGGGGATCCCGTCGAAATCCATATCGATGCTTACCCCGGCTACACTTTTCAGGGAAAAATCTTCACCATTAAGGGAGCTGCGGCATCACAATTCTCCTTAGTTCCCCAAAATAATGCTACCGGTAACTACACAAAAGTTGCGCAGCGCATCCCCATCAAAATTAGCATTGAACCACCTGAGGATTTTCCTAAAGAGCAACCTCTTTACCTCTTCCCGGGAATGTCTGCTGAAGTGAGGATCAAAGTCAAATCATGAGCACCCTCAAAGAGACTTTTTGTTGGCGTAAACCCCTGCTCTTTGACTCCTGCAGTCCACTTTGCATCTGGCTAAACGTAATCAATGTCACCGTCATGAGTATGCTGGCCATTGTCGATCTGCTCTCCTCTGTGATCATCTTAACAGAAATGCAAGGCGCATTGGCAATTGATAATAACCTAACCCAATGGCTTGTAAAAAGCTTCTTTTTCGCGTCGGCATTGATGCCACTTTGCTCCATACACTTTGCCGAAAAATATGGGTATAAACTAGCTCTCTTTCTAGGAAACATTCTTTTCTCGATTGGCGCCATCGGTTCCGGATTAGCTACGGGATTCTATGTTATGATTTTCTTTCGTTCCTTAGCTGGCGTCGGAGGAGGAATTATGATGAGCATCAGTCTCAATCTCATCAATTACACTGTTCCTGAAAAAAGCCGCGCCGACGCCATCACAGCCTACACCAATTTGTATTTTGGCTTCGGCATCGCCGTTGGGGTACTCCTTGGAGGATATATTGGACAAACTCTGCACTGGCGCTACCTTTTTCTGATGAATCTCTACTTATCACTGCCCACTCTGCTCTTGACCTGGATATTAATTCCCGAAACAGAAAAAAAACAGATTCCCCGCTATAATTTTTTTGGGTTTGCTTGTCTGTCGCTCTTTTTTTTCGCGCTCCTGATGATTGTGATGGAAGCCAAAGCCCCCTGGAACACCATGGGGTGGTACTCCCCCTTTATCAAGTGGTGTGTCGTAGCTTGCTTCGTAACCCTTGGGAGCTACATCCTCAATAGCTTAACCAGCAAGCATCCACTTATCCATCATGAACTCTTTAAGCATCTGCGCTTCTGGATCGGATGCATCGGTCTGATCATTGTCGGCTTTATGGTTTTTGGTCCCACTCTTGTAATGGTCGGATATCTAGAAAGTATTTACCTCTATCAGCGACTCACCATCGGCTACCTCGTTAGTATTGTAGGTTTTATGTACCTTCTTTTCGGGGTTGCCACCACAGTGTTTGCCAATCGCATTCCTCCAAGAGTATTTATCCTTATTGGCCTTCCCCTCATCATCATCAGCTGTTTTTTCAATCAAGGGATCACCATCCAAAGTACACCCTTTCAAATCGGCGAGCTCCTCGCATTGCGCTCCATAGGAATTGCTTTAGTTCTTGGACCTCTCACAGTGATGGCTCTTTCTCCCTTTGATCCAAAGGAATCGCAGCACGCCGTTTCTGTTTTAGTTTTCTGCCGTCTGATGGCTGCCACCTTTGGCAGTGCTATCGTCGACCTAATCATTGCCGAGCGCGCCCCATTCCACGCCCTAACATTCGGAGAGCAAGTCAACACCTACTCCGCCCGGTATCAACAATATTTTCAAGAAATTAACACCCAATTCACCAACGTCCTCGGACAAGGACCCGCTCTTGGTCCCAAACAGTCCACTCTCTTTATCATCGATTGGATCCAAGGACAAGCCTACCTCGCCGGCCTTAATGACGCCTTCTTTATTCTCGGGTGGGCCATCTCAGCCCTCCTTATCATTATCATCATCATGATCTCCATCCGTATCTGGAGATCTCGCAACCTCAATAAATCTTTTAACTAACACTTCCCTTGTTTTTAATTAGATCTTACTTTATTATATTAACATTAATTTGTTTATACTAAGTATATTAAGATAGTTAAGAGACTTGGCCCTCAATACGGAGGACACAAACAAGTTGCTTTATCTCTAGAACCTCCACAATTCGTATAAGGAATGCCATGCCTCAACCTTTACATATGAATCTATTTGCTATGCCTTTATATACCCCTCCTTCCGATTACAACGACTTCTTTTATGATATACTTAGGTATACAACATCCCTAATTGAGCATAACATTACTGAAGCTGAGAAAAACAGACTTTTGAATCAGTTACAAGAGCTTCGGTCTCATACCCATCAGATTGCACAAGATAGTAGGGAGATGTGCATTGAAGCTTGGGACAGTGTCATAGGTTGTTTATGTTCATTTTGTAAGCAATCTGCAAATTCGGAACAAAGTACTCACCAATTGGAAATCCAAGAAATGATATGTTCTAGTTACGAAGCGCACAAAAGAACTTTTCAGTCTCTTACCTATAACGACTCTTTAGCCGAATTACACCTTAATTACATCGATTGTTTGTGTAATTTACATCGCCATGTTGAGGCAATAGAAGAGTGCCGTGCTCTATTAGAAATTCTTCATGGACACACAAATATACACCCCGAATTAATAAATTTGATAGAGGTGCATGTTCAGGCTTATATTATCAGAGAAAATCAATTACTCGGACTAGGAAATTAACCCCCGGAAATTACTCTCCGAGGGTTTACAAGATCAGCAAGCTTACTCAACACTTTCTTCGCTAGCTGCATCTTTGAGGCTTTGGTTCGCTATCACAATGATCATATTCAAACTAGCAATGATATCCCTAAAGACATATGCAACCTTTACGAAAATCTTTGTAAAACCCATACCTCGCTACCAATAAATGCGACCACTATTCAGCTCGGCATCAGCTATGTTTATTGCCTCAATGCTACAGACAGATATCAAGATGCCTTAAATTGCTCACACCAACTTTTGACGGCTCTTGACCAAGCCCAAGGCATTACTGCCGAAGACATCAGAGATTTTCAAAATGACATCCAAAGAGAGATCAGCTCAGCCAGCTATTTTCTCCGCCAACCTCCCAAATTATAAGTTTAGTCATTAGCCTGGCACGCTTCTTGCATCTACTATGGCAAGAAGAACTGTAGCCCAAATTAGGACCTATGAAACCAGGCGACATTCAAAGACATATCGTATCCATTCAACAGGATATGGAAAGCCACCCTCCCTATTCGGACGCTGACATCAAAGATCTTGAAAAGCGGGTTCAAAGGGTTAGAAAAGAGGTGGAAGAGTACAGACAAGTTACTCCCAAAGATGATGCGCTAAACCGTATTGTAAAAAAATTAGAGCAAAATGTTGAGGAGCTATCTAAAAGCGTATCCGCTTTAAAAGGCTTCATTCAGGAGACTCAATCTAACGCTAGCTATTCAGATATTTCCTCTGAAGGGTACCATCCAGGACAAGAAGAGCTTGCGACATTACTAGAAGATCACGATGCCATCTCAATGGATAAAAAAGAGCTTCAGGCAGTTAAAGCATCTCGAGGTTTACATCTTGATGCCGCTCCTGATTCTGCAAATCCCGTTGCCATGCTTCCCTTAGAGCATCATATGCCACTCGATACATTTAGAGAGACGATAGATAAGTCAACTCTAGAATCCTTAGAGACAATCGCAAATACTACACCTCAAACACCTGTATGCATGGCTCACATGACTCATTTAATTGATGAGTTCCCCGGAAATAGCCATTTCTTTTCCATGCTGGTAAGAGAATATCTAGAAGAATTAATGAATAAGGAAATCGATATCAAGAAAACGCCTTTTGATCAGGAAGGATTTGAAAAGAGCATTAATTTTCATATTGAAGCATATAAAGAACAAACAGACAGTCCTGAGAAAAAAGCGGCATTTGAAGCCACAAGAGTGGCATTCATCCATCATATCCGCAACCATGCACCCGGGACTACTGCTAAGCAAGCTCAAGATATACTCAATTTAATCAAGGGAAAAAAAACAGAAATAGAGGAGAGGTTTGTACGCTTCGACCTAAGAGAAATCAGGGAGATGTTACTGATCTTGCTGCAAAAAGAGCTTAGTAAGGAGTACTCAGGAGAAGAGTTTGAAAAGCATATGACAGCGATGCACTTTTTCTTGAGCAGACCTGAAGTGCTCTATGGAGACTTTCTAAGTCCAAAGGAAACAGAACACTTCTTGAAAGAGATTGAGGAGGGGATTAAAGCGACATACAATCTCAAGCTCAATACGAATCCATTGCTGAAAGACGCGACCAAAAGCATCAATGTTACCAATCTCTACTTGATGACAAAAAAACTCCCTCCCCTTACAAAAGCTCTTGAATCCTTACCGGATTTTCATCCTGAAATCAAAGGTGCTGTTGCTAAAGGAGGACCTGAAACTGCACGTGAAACAACCGTGATCGCTCTTGCAGCATCCTTTGGTTTTAAAGATGCCGTTCTGGCAAAAGAAGTGTTTGAAAGTGCTGACCTTGTTGTTCAAGGGAAAGAGATCAAAAAATCTGCTGTCATAGCCCCTTTTATCCCAGGTATTGCCGATACTCCCTATCATCAAACAATCAAAGAGATCTTCAAAGCTCACAAAGCAATGAAAAATAAAGAAGTTAATGAACACTTGGAACGCCTTCGAACCTTAGTCACTCCAGAGTCATATGGAGAATCGCTATTTTTGAGCTTGCTTTTACTCTCTACAGACGATCATTTCGAACAATTTACTGTGCTCAATAACCA
>JAJFMB010000155.1 GCA_021772355.1 Chlamydiota bacterium
AAAAAACTCATCTACCGATTCTTTTGCACGAAAATAACAGATCTTCAAATAGTAAAACTCTGTTGATAACGACAAAACTTTACTGGGATCAGCATTGTCAACATGGGGAAATGCTCTCGGTCACTTCCCCACTCAACAAAATGTCAGATGAAATCGTAATGGGATTGGTTTCAAATTGACGCTTTAATTAATGAGCGCAGCCACCGCCGCCACCTGAAAAATCATTCGTACTACCGTACTTCCCAGGCATTGCTGCTATCTTTTTTTTCAATATTTCTTTAGCACGACCATTCCAATCAAATGTACAGGAATGTTTTTCGTGAGGTTTATGCTCATTACAGAATTTCCCCTTACAAAAACACCCATTAGCGAGCTGAGTGACAGCGTTGAGACTTCTTTTACATTCAGTAAAAGAGCATTCAACACGCTCTCGCCCTTGAACGGTAATTATTTTTTTCTCACCGTTGACTTCAACTTCAACTTTTCGTCTTTTTGCTGCACTTTGCCCTTGTTCGCCCTCTTGATTAAGTTCAGGTGAACCCCGTACTAGTGAAACCATAAATATCTCCCAATTTAATTAAAAAAATAGAAGAAATCTTAACTAATAAACTAAATAAAATCAAGAAGATAAGTGCTTTTTTAGAGCATCCCGTTGACATGACTCAATGATTTCTCGTACCCCTTCTATACGGTAGAGACGGTTCATTTCAGCTCGTAAAGCGTCACTTAGTTGATGGTCGACCTCAGACAACTCACTTAGTTCGGCATTTGGGTTTTTCTGCCGATATTGATCAGCGGAATTCATGGTATCGACAAGATCAGAAAAAAGAGTTGTCAGATAGGAACGCCTTTCAATGAGCTCCTCATAGTCATAAATAGCCTGCATCTCTTTAATGAGAGAACGTGTGGTGGCATGTCCTTGGTCGCGATAGTCATTTAACGACTGAGAACCGCAGCCCGTACACAGAGAAACAACAATTATTATTTTTATAAATCGAAAAAACATAAATTTCATTGTCTACCATTTACGAATTCCTTGTCAAAAAATCCCGCACAGGATATGGTAGATGCTTATTTCGGGCGTATAGCTCAGTTGGTAGAGCTCCTGTCTTACACACAGGCGGTCATAGGTTCGAGTCCTTTTGCGCCCAAAATAATAAACTCCATGCGGGAGTAGTTCAATTGGTTAGAGCACCGGCCTGTCACGCCGGAAGTTGCGGGTTCGAGTCCCGTCTCCCGCGAACTCCCTTTCAATCACAATCTTGAAAAAAATAGTGGTCATCGCAAACATCTTGTTCAAATGATGTTTTAGTTCTAAAATATCCTTCACTCTGATATCATGCCATTAAAAAATTACGGACGTCGATGCATTTATCCCAGCCCCCAACTAAATCTTTATCCTCTCAGATTTTTTCCTATTTCTTTATGGGATTGGGCGCTTATTTGGCTGCATTTGCAATTGAAGTTTTTTTGATTCCCAACAGATTAATCGACGGTGGTATTGTCGGTGTCGCCATGATTTTCGGACGCCTTTTTTCCCAAAGTCTTGTTGCACCCTTTATGATCCTATTTAACATTCCTTTTGTCATTTTAGCGCTCCGTTCTATAGGAAAGGTTTTTGTTGCACACATGGTCTACTCGATGCTTGTATTCGCCGCCTCCTTGCTATTTTTCCAACACGTCTTACACCTCAGCTTTACAGGAGAGAGTTTGGAAGTCGTTGTTATTGGTGGATGTATCCTGGGTATAGGAATTGGATTGATCATTCGATACGGCGGATGCTTGGATGGTACCGAGATCTTAGGGATCATTATCAACAAACGCACTGGTATCACGGTGGGTCAAGTTGTTCTATTCTGCAACATCTTTATTTTTGCAGCAGCCGGACTCGTTTACCAAGACTGGCATCCTCCCATCTTGTCGATGATTACCTATATGGTCGTCATTAAAGTGATGGACGCCGTTATCGTCGGTTTGGATGAAACTAAATCGATGCTTATCGTTTCTAAAAAATCTAGAGCAATTGCCGACTCTATTATTCATGACCTTGGACTCGGATTGACTGTTTTTTACGGTCGAGGCGGTTTTTCCGGAGAAGATCAAGAAGTGCTATATGTCATTGCGGAACGTCTACAACTCTCTGAGTTAAAAGAGTTAATCCACAGAGAAGATCCTAGTGCCTTTATCGCGATTGAAAACCTCCATGAAGTTTCCTATGGTAAGCACGGCCTCAGTAATCAAAGAGGCTTGACGCGCGCTGAACGCATTATGGCTCAGATTATGAAACCTAACGAAGCTCATGAAAGCTAACATCTCAGTCGATGAAGTGAAGACCTTTGCTCTTTCACTTGGTTGGGATGATGTCGGCCTCACAAATCCCACAATTCCTGAGGAAGATATTCAAGCCTACCGCACTTGGCTTGAGCACAATCATCACGGCGAAATGGCCTATATGGAAAATGACCTTCGCTGCTATCCGGAACAACTTCTTCCCGGAGCAAAAACAGCAATCATTTTTATTACACACTACAAGCAACCCTCCCAACCCTTCCGATCTGACGCCGGCCTTGTCGCCTCCTATGCACGAGGACGGGACTACCACAACGTGCATCATAAAAGACTCAAAAAAATGATTCGATGGCTGGAAGAAAAAAGTGGTCAACAGGGAATTGCAAAGGGTTTTAGTGACTCAACTCCTATCATGGAAAAAGCCTTAGCAGTTAAAGCCGGCCTTGGATGGTTCGGTAAAAATACACTCCTAATCCATCGTCGCTTCGGCACTTTTACACTCCTCTCCGGACTCCTCACAACGCTAGAATTCCCTACACTCACTCCTCCAGAACGTCTTCCCCGCTGCGGCTCTTGCCGGAGATGTCTCGATGCCTGTCCCACACAAGCACTCACTCCCTACCAACTCAATGCCCACAAGTGCCTCTCCTATCACCTTATTGAATCCAAAAAAGAAGTACCTTCTCATATAGCCGAGAAAAATCCCGGCTACGCCTTCGGTTGCGACATCTGTCAGGATGCCTGCCCTCACAATAAACGCCCTCCCCTCTCTCTCGCTCCAGAGTTTCAACCCTCCCAGGGCCTTGGAGAATATCTCGAAGAGGATGACCTCCTCACGATAGAGGAAAACCCCACCAAACTCTTCGGCACCCCACTCAAACGCGCCGGAATTAAGAGACTAAGGAAAACCTTTGCAAGCCATACCGAGCAATGTTTGATGGTGGAAAAGGATTAGAAGGGTTAGAAGGGTTAGAAGGGTTAGTTTGATAGTAGAAAAGGACCTGTTAATGAGGATAAATTTACAACCACTACTCTATGTAAGCAACAAGTTTTGTAGCAGAGAAATTGCCCTCTGACGAGGGCAAGACTCGCTCAAACAGTGCAACTGCTTCGCAGTTACACAATTTTTCGCGAGTGTTACCTTATCGTTGGCCACGAAGTTCTGTTAGGATTAAGCTTAAAAAAAAGCGATTTTTTGGGAGGATACTAATTATAGAGTGTATCGTTATTTTCGCGAGTGTTACCTTATCGTTGGCCACAAAGTTCTGTTAGGATTAAATTTTTGTGAAAAGCACCTTTTATAGAGGATGCTTGATCAGAGAGTGTATCGTTATTTTCGCGAGTGTTACCTTATCGTTGGCCACGAAGTTCTGTTAGGGTTAAATTTTTGTGAAAAGCACCCTTTATAGAGAATTATAATTATAGAATGTATCGAGTAGGCCGAAAAAAAAAGCGCCCTCATATAGAGGACGCTTAATTGATAGAGTTAGAGGACGCTTAATAGATAGAGTGTCCTAGCGTCGTCTTGAACCTGGAATAACATGACCTCCAGAAGTTGAACTTGGACCTTGAC
This sequence comes from Chlamydiota bacterium, assembly GCA_021772355.1. Classification (GTDB taxonomy): domain Bacteria; phylum Chlamydiota; class Chlamydiia; order Chlamydiales; family JAJFMB01; genus JAJFMB01. The sequence goes on from JAJFMB010000155.1 coordinate 3,863, forward strand.
GTCCGCCATCAAAAGTAGAAGCTGGAGCCATGTGCATCATGGGCCCTCTAAGTTGTCCACGATGAGATGGTGGTTCAACTCTTGCTGTTCTACCAACTGTAGGGGCCATATGCATCCTTTGCGGGCTTCTGGTTACTCGTCCTAGGCGTTGAGTGTAACTTCCATTAGTCAACACTTCAAGAGCTATAGGTAGTGAGACTCCCAGTTGCAACAATGCTCTTAGATCACTTTCGAATTGCGGTATGGTATCTGAGATTACATAGACTTCTTCAAAACCAGCATAGGCCAGCAATGCCGCCGCAGCTGAATTTAGGAATCTATCTGCAATAATGTCAGAAAGACGCGCTTGAATCAAACTTGTGCGATCAAGAACTTCGACGTATCTTACATCTCGGCCTCTCCAGGCAGAAAGATCTCTGTAGTTTACACCTGCTCTGGCTGGCTGACCGAGAGCAACAACTCCTGCTCCTCGATCTGGTCTGCCACCTCGGCCGCCTCTTTGCATCATAGCTTGCTCGGCTGCCTGTGTGCTATTTCGTGCCGGTTGACCGGCACCTGCTCCTCTTGCGTACATAATTTACCTCCGTAATCTTAAGATTAGTAAATGCAATTAGCTGAGACGTAGTTCAGCGTATTGACATTGATTAAGATATTTGGAGTCAAGGCATTGAAAACACCATCATCAATACCGACGATAATCGTATCGTTTGGCAACCATTTTTTCACCACTGAGTGATCAAAACCTGAGATATCCCAAACTGAACCATCACTTAGGCAAATTTGATCACGAGAGTAATCAATTGCTGTAATCCAATAGGTATAAACGCCATTGTAGATCGGTCCAAGAGAAAGATTAACCTGAACAGAGGCGCCTGTGTTGACGTTGTTCAAGCAGTAATCAAACTTAGAGAACCAGCTATGGTTAGGAGTGATAACGATGGTATCGTTTGTGTACCAATCAAGTGTTTTATAACGATCTGAAGCTTTAACAATCCAGATAGATCCATCTTCAAGAGATACAGTATCGCCTAAATAGGAGACCACTAAAGGATTGTGGTAAGCACCTTCATGCGAAGTGTAGTAATATGCGCCATTTGATACGCGTTTGCCCTCTTTTGTTTGAGCTTGCGCCTGAACTTCATCAGACTCTTCTTCTTGAGCTTTCTGCTTTTCTTGAGCACGTTGTGCGCGCTGCTCTTGAACTTTTAGATTCTCGACAAGAGAAGTTGTTCTGGTTCCAACCGGAACTCTCTCTTCATTATCTGTATCTTGATCGACTGCGCATAGTGATCCCATAATGATGCTTGCGCAAAATAAACAACTTAAAATTTTAGTTTTCATCTTATTTACCTTTGTTAATGTATTTATTACGTGTTTAAGGTTTTCCCTTTAATTAAAAGAAAGAATCATTCTGCTCGAACAAGATTAAGAGCGTATTAAGAAAATATTAAAATTTTGATAATTTACTTAGGGATTGTCTCAGAATCGAGAATTTAAGGCAAATGCCTAATAACGGCGGATTTTACTGCCATTCATCGGGAAGATACTCTTTCCCTTCGATGGCGGCGATCCGCTTCTCAAGAGAGGGATGAGTGGCAAAAAGCGCGTCTAAACCGAGGTGATTGTCAAAGTAAAGGTGAGAATAGGCCATGCCGCTTTTAGGCATGTCTTTGACCTGCTCTTGGGCTATTTTACGCAGGGCACCTGAAATACCGCCTGGATTGCGCGTGTATTGGACAGCACAGGCATCAGCTAGATACTCTCTTTCTCTGCTAACTGAGGCTTTTAGAATAGAACCAAACAGCCAAGTAAGGGCTCCTGCCCCTAAAAAAGCAAGGGCTGCTAACACAACGGGATTTCCCCCCTTTCGATTTCCTCCGCCTCGAAAGCTTGCTACTTGAAGCAATCTGATCCCAATATATAGGACAAAGAAAAACCCCATAACCATCGCCGCTAAGCGCAGGCTGATCTTCATGTCGCCGTTAGAAATATGCCCGAATTCATGGGCGATCACCCCTTGTAGCTCTTCACGGTTAAGCGTATCCAAAGCCCCTTGCGTAATCGCAACTGCTGCTTTGTCAGGTGTTAATCCTGCAGCAAAGGCGTTGATTTGCTTCGCATCGACAATATAAACCATAGGGGTTGGAAGTGAGGCTGCAAGAGAAATTTCTTTTACAATATTGAGAAGTTGCTGCTGTTTAAAGTCTGTAGTTGTCTGCTCTACAAGCCGCCCCCCAACCGATTCGGCAACATAGGAGCCGCCATACCTTCGAAACATCAGGTATTGAAACAGCGCCACACCAAAGGTAATGATCAAAAATGCTACACCCAAAAGAGGGAGCGGCGGATGATACGCCTGCGGAGCTGCTTCTCTGAGAATCCACTCGATTAAAACTGCGACAATTAAAGTTAGAGCGATAAAAACCGTGAGATAAAGCTTGGTTTTGGAACGCGCTCTTCTTTGAGCTTCCCAAAAATCCATCTTAGAATTTCACCTTGACCGCTTTTTTAGCTTCCGGTTCTTCCACTTCGTACAAATCAGCCGGATGATGCCCTAGTGCCGCAGCGAAAAGCGCTGCAGGAAATTGTTGCTGGGCTGTGTTATATGCGAGCACTTGGTCATTATAGGCTTGGCGAGCAAAAGCTACCTTGTTTTCTGTTGAACTTAGTTCTTCTTGCAACATTTTCATATTCTCGCTAGCTCTTAGTTGAGGGTACCCTTCCGCTAAAGCAAAAATATTACCAAGAGCTGACTTTAAAGCGGTTTCCGCTCCTATCAAGGGCTTTAAAGACGCCTCAGTTGGCCCTCCATCTTTTTGCACTTGCTCACGTGCTGACATCGCCTCGCTACGCGCCTGCACCACTGCTTCTAAGGTGCTTTTCTCGTAATTCATGTACCCTTTAACAGTTTCGACTAGATTGGGAATGAGATCATAACGGCGTTGCAATTGAACATCAATTTGACTCCAGGCATTCTTTACTTGATTGCGCAAACGAACGAGATTATTGTAGAGACCGATCCCCCACAAAACTACAAGAGCAATTAATACAATTATTATTATCCCAAAAATCATCTTCAACCTCTTATCTATTTGGACGGTGTATTCGCCACCCTATCAAGAAGCCGATTTTCAATCCAGAATATATATTTATTTTTTTAAAAAAAATGCAGAGTCTTTTCAGACTCTGCATGGAACAGCTAGACTTTTTCTTTTTTACAGATGGATCTTTTAAAGAGTGCATCTAAAGAGAACAGTCCAGGGCCGAAACAGAAAACGACAAATGCTACGATTAGAAAAGTCACAGGCATTTGATTGATAAATTCTGAGGGATCAATCAGAATCGCTTCTGAAGCACTAACATGTGCAGTAGAAAGCGCTGTCACCATGGTAATGATCAGCGGTACTGCGGCCAATCTAGAAAGAAAACCAAAGAAGAGGAAGATTCCCCCTATTGTCTCTACCCATGCGACGAGATAGGCAAAAAAAGTGGGAGCTGGAATTTGCAGAGAATTGAAAAATTCAATCACATGGTCCATGTTTTGCAGCTTGCCAAAGCCCGCTTGAAAAAACTGCCATCCCCAAAACAGACGCAATGCTAAAAGGAGAAACGGCTGCAGCCACTTACCCACAACAATAAAAATTTGATAGATACTTGCAAGAACTTTCATTAGGTCCTTCCTTAAAGGTTAAGTTTTAACTTTAACCTATAGAATTAGGACCTAATATTCAAGATTTTATTTCTTCTTCGATGTAGGTTGTGCTGCTGCGTTTTTGCGCAGTACGACCTAGTGAAGTCGTCCAGAAAGACAGAATCACGCAAGAAGCGAGAAAGATTGCGACCAACCATCCTGTAAACTTCTTCAGGACATCAGAAGTTGAAGCTCCGAAAAGAGAGTTACTTGTGTCGCCACCACCAACTCCAAGAACGCCGCCTCCGCCGCCTTTGCCCTCTTGCATCATGATGACCAAGCAGAGCACAACGCATAAGAGGATGAAGAAAAAGATCGTGGTAAAATAAAGGAACATAGTCATCGTTTTAGCCTTTTTTCAATTCAATGTTATCTATAATTCACGATTTGGCTAAAAAAATCAAGATTTAGTGATGCTTTTCCTACCAAAAGACCATCAATATCAGGTTGTTCAAGCAAAGATTTTGCGTTTTCCGGTTTTACGGAGCCGCCATATTGCATTACGATCTTATCTGCCACCTCTTTTCCCCACTTATCTGCTAGGTAATCGCGACAGAGGCGGTGAGTATCTTGGGCATGTTGAGGAGTAGCTGTCTTGTCAGTGCCAATTGCCCATACGGGTTCATAAGCGATGATCATCTTGGCAAGTTGTTCAGGAGTAATATCTTCTAAACTCTCTTTTAGTTGTGTGTAGAGAACCTCTTCAATCTTCCCGGACTCATGCTCTTCTAGTGTTTCCCCGATACATAGCACAGGCTGTATCTCGTCAAGGAGTGCGCGTTTAATCTTGCTATTGATAAAGCTGTTGGACTCATTAAAAATATGCCGCCTCTCGGAGTGCCCTAAAATCACAAAGCGAGCACCCACATCTTTCAACATGCCTCCCGCAATTTCTCCAGTGAAAGCACCATCAGTTGCGTCATGCATATTCTGCGCACCAATCACGAGTTTAGATCCTCCAGTAGCTTCAACTGCAGGCTGAATTACAGTGAAGGGAACGGCGAGATAGATAAGAGCATTAGCTGCTTCGATTTTAGGAAGAATTCCCTTTACGAATGCAACAGTCTCTTCGGTCGATTTGTTCATCTTCCAATTTCCTGTGATGACAATCTGGCGATCACTCTCCATTGTCGAACTCCTAAGATAATGTATGAAAGCTTAGATTATCTCCCTAAGGCTTGAAATTCAATATAAATTTCCAGTAATGTTGTTGCCATGACCTCAACAAATCAATCCATTCAAATTTTAACCGTTTCTGAATTAACACAAGCAATAAAGTTAAATTTAGAAAACGCCTTCCCCTCCATTCAGTTGCAAGGAGAGGTGAGTAACTTTAAACGGCAGTCTTCCGGCCACCTCTATTTTTCTCTAAAAGATAATCAAGCTCAAATCTCCGTTGTAATGTTCCGGGGCAACGCTGCGCGTTTGAAAAAAATGCCCAAAGACGGTGACCAGGTTATTGTTGATGGAGAGATCAATGTCTACGCACCGGGCGGTCGCTATCAAATCGTCGTGCGTTCACTAAGACAGGTTGGCCTAGGAGATTTACTACTTAAGCTTGAAGAACTTAAGGTGAAACTGCACGAAAGAGGCTGGTTTAGTAAAAAACATAAAAAGGCGCTGCCAAAATTCCCCAAAACCATTGGAGTTGTCACAAGTCCCACGGGAGCCGCCATCCAGGATATGCTTAATGTTCTTACGCGACGCTTTTCCGGCTTCCATCTCATTCTTTATCCTGTAAAAGTACAAGGAGATGGATCTGCTCAAGAGATTGCCCAAGCCATTCGTGAGTTTAACCGTTTTCATCTCGTTGACGTAATGATCATTGGACGAGGGGGGGGGAGTATCGAAGACCTATGGGCCTTCAATGAAGAAATTGTTGCCGAAGCTATTTTTGAAAGCGAAATTCCCATTATCTCTGCCGTTGGTCACGAAACAGACCACTGTATTGCCGATTATGTGGCAGATGTCAGAGCTCCTACTCCATCAGCTGCTGCGGAAATTGTGATTGCAGAGAAAAATCAACAACTGAAACATCTAACTCAGATGCAGGAACGACTACACCATAGTGTGTCACAACTTGTGCGATCCCATCGAAAACAGCTAACCGGAGTCCTAAAACAACCTGTTTTCTTAACCCCTTACGCATTACTAGGTCCATGGATTCAAAAAGCAGACGATCTGCGACAACAACTTTCTCAAGGGATCAAGCAACTACTCGCACACAAGAGACAATATCTTGAAGGGCGTAAACAACACGTTTATTCCTTGAAACCCTCAGCGCTTATTACTCATCATCGACAACAACTAAACCAATGGCAGCGGAGCCTCTATCAAACAACGGCATCTCTTCTCATTCAAAGTAGATCTCAACTACTCCAAAAAAATGATCGTCTGCAGCAAATGTGGCAGACAAAATTAGAGAGTCGACAACAGCTTTTTTGCAAAGAAGCAAAACAAAATCAACTAAAACAGTACTGGCAAAGATACATAGAGTTACGAAAAGAAAGATTGAATCAACTTATTTTATCATTAAACTCTATTGACCCAAAAAATCTGTTAAAAAATGGCTATAGTATTCTCTTTTCGGAAAAAGATAATTCCGTTATAACTTCAATTCAATCTCTGAAGAATGGAGATCGGATCACAGCACTGCTTGCCGATGGAAAACTTAGTGCCACAATAGGGGAGATACCTGCGAATGAGTAAGCAAGAAAAGGAACTCAATTTTGAAAAAGCCTTTACTCGCCTTGAAGAGATTCTAGAGAAGATGAATTCCGGGAAGACGGATCTAGATGAGTCTATAACACTTTATGAAGAAGCGGACACCTTAATACACACCTGCCACAATCGTTTGAGCGACGCGGAAAGAAAAATTGAAATGCTCACTAAAAAACGAAATGGAGAAATCCTCGCTGACGAAAATCAAAAGCCCTTAGTTGAAGAATTTGCCTTCAAAGGACCCTAATGAGCGCCTCCCTCTTAAATACCATTCGATCACCAAAAGACATCAAAAAACTACACATCACGCAACTCAACGATCTCGCCTCTGAAATCCGAAGAAGAATTATTGAGGTTGTGTCCGGAACGGGTGGGCATCTCGCCTCAAATCTCGGCGTAGTAGAGTTAACCTTAGCTTTGCATAAAGTCTTTGACTCTCCGGAAGATAGGTTAATTTGGGATGTTGGTCACCAAGCCTATACTCATAAGATTTTAACCGGAAGAAACGATCTTTTTCCAAAACTATGGAAATACCAAGGCTTTTGCGGATTTACTCATCCCCATGAATCTGAACACGACCATTTTCACGCCGGTCATGCAGGGACTGCCCTCTCTCTTGCTTTGGGAGAAGCGCATACACGAGACATTAATCAAAAACCTCATTATGTTATTCCGATCATCGGTGATGCGACATTAACTTGCGGTATGTCACTAGAAGCGCTTAATAACGTTCCTCGCGATTTAAAGCGATTTATCATCATTCTCAATGACAATGCAATGTCCATCTCTAAAAATGTTGGAGCTATCACCCACATTTTAAGTCGCTTACTGAGTAATCCCACAACAAACAAACTCTATCAAGAGATCGACACCTTAGTCTCTAAAATCCCAAGCTACGGCGCTTTGTTGGCACGGCAAGGGCAAAAAATCACCGGATCTCTTAAAAACCTCGTTAGTCCTTCAGCATTTTTCGAGCAATATGGCGTCTCATACATAGGTCCGATAAATGGCCACGATATAAAAAAACTCACTGACGTATTAGAGGGAGTTAAAGATTCGACATGGCCTGTCGTTATTCACGTCCTAACCAAAAAAGGG
>JAJFMB010000156.1 GCA_021772355.1 Chlamydiota bacterium
GGGGAAGGTGTCGATAAGTTGTGTTTGTGGGGGAATTGAGGCTGCTTCTTGAAGACGGTACTCTTGATTGATCTGCTCAATCATGCGAGTGCGCATGGCATACATACGATAAATGTTAAGATCTAAATTATCAATGGTTGCCATTATATAACCCCTTTAATACCCTGCTATTACTATTTTAACAGTAATTGCATTTATTAGTAAATTATAACGAGTTATCTTCGATTTTAACTTTATCTTTATAAATCGTCTCTTTTGACCACAATTTTGTCATCTCTAAGGGTTTTTTGCCAGAATAAATCGTCGGTTGTGTATCTTAAGTGTGATGAAAAAAAACCCCCACCTATCAGTTCTCTTGCAAGAAGTCTTAGATGCCTTCTCCCCGCTCTCTTTGCACTCCTTTGTCGATGGTACCTTGGGAGCTGGAGGACACGCCGAGGCTCTCTTAAATCATCACCCTGAGTTACATTGCTATATTGGAATTGACCAAGACCCGGAGGCGTTGCAATTGGCTAAAGAGCGCCTCACTTCATGGGAAGAAAAGGTGAAATTCATACATGGAAATTTCACACAAATTGATACTCTGCTTAAAAAGTGCCATGTGAACCAGGTTGAGGGAATACTGCTTGATATTGGAGTCTCTTCTATGCAGTTTGATCAACCGGAAAAGGGATTTAGTTTTTCTTACGACGGTCCATTAGATATGCGCATGAATCCAGAGCAAGAGCTGACAGCTGAAGAGGTTGTGAATACATGGTCTGAAGAAGATCTTGCTCGCGTCTTTCGAGATTATGGCGAGGAAAAGCAGTGGCGTAGGGCTGCTAGAGCAATCGTTCAGAAAAGAACTTTGGAACCTATTCAAACGACCAAACAACTCGTTGATGCGTTGGATGGTGTCATCCATAAAAAAAAGCCACACATCCATCCTGTCACGCAAGTTTTTCAAGCATTGCGGATCTGTGTCAATCGCGAGCTCGATGTGCTACGTGAAGTGATTCCTAAGGCGATTTCTTTGTTAAAACCTGGAGGAAGGCTGGCGATCATTAGCTTCCATAGTTTAGAAGATCGCATTGTGAAGAATGCTTTTCGGTATGCTGCAGATGACAAAGAGCAGACATCGGGTGTGGGGGGGTTATTCTTGGATAAAACGCCAGAGGTGAATTTAATCACTCGTAAAGCACTCAAGCCCTCGAGTGAGGAGATGGCGCAAAACCCGAGAAGCCGAAGCGCAAAGTTGAGAGTGGTGGAGAAAAGATAACCATGGTGTATCGCATTCTTATGTGTATCTTCATCGCGGGTCTCACTCTTTACGCCTACATTGATAAAAAAAACACACTCACTGAGCTTCGTTTAGCAATTCCTACTATGCAGAAAGAAGTTAAGCGCATACAAATTGAGAACACGCGTATCCAATATGAGATCGACTGTTTTGAAAATCCTCTTACTTTGATGGAGCTATCTCAACGACCTGAATACGGACATTTGCATTACCCTACTCAAAATGAGGTGGTGACAATTCCTGAAGGTGTTTGGGAGGATTAGAATGACAAGTCACAAAAAAAAACGCATTGTCGTGTTAGCTTTGCTGATCTTCGGACTGTTTTCTCTCTTGATCGCGCAGTTCTATCGGATTCAAATTATTGAAGGGGAGCATTGGGCAAAGCAAGCCGATAGGCAGCATTATTTTATCGTAAAAGAGCCTTTTCTTAGAGGAACCTTCTATTCGAATACCTCGATTAAGCCCGATCATCCTGAAAAGCTGCAGCCGTTGGTGGTGGACATACAGAAATTTCACCTTTTTATTGATCCTGACTCCATTCCTTTGGAGCAGCGGGATGCTATCGCTGAATTCTTGGTCAATTTTCTAAATTTATCTGAAGCGGATGGGCGCGAATGCAGGGAACAGTTTGATGTAAAGAGTCGTTCGCGTCGCTTATGGATGTGGCTGGACCGTTCCCAAAAAGAGGAGATTCTACAGTGGTGGACGCCTTATTCTCGGAAGCACCGCGTTCCGCGCAATGCTCTCTTTTTTGTCAGCGACTATCAGCGCTCTTATCCTTATGGACATCTTTTGGGTCAAGTTTTGCATACGGTGCAAGCACAAAAAGATGAGGTGACAAAACAAGCTGTCCCTACGGGCGGCTTAGAATATTCTATGAATGAATATCTACAGGGAAAAGAGGGAAAACGCTCTCTTATGCGCTCTCCACGCAATCAGTTTGAGACCGGCGAGGTGATAACGAAACCGGAAAATGGTGCAGATATTTATCTCACTATTAATCATTACTTGCAGGCAATTGCTGAAGAAGAGCTTGAAAAAGGAGTTAAGAAACGCGCTGCAAAGGGGGGATGGGCTGTGATGATGGATCCTTTCACAGGAGAAATTCTAGCACTTGCGCAATATCCTTTTTTCAATCCAGCAGAGTTTAGAGAGTACTTCAGCGAGCCCGAAAAATTGGATGCGACGCGCTTTCATGGCGTGATAGATTCTTATGAACCGGGGTCTATCATGAAGCCTCTTACTGCTGCCATCGCTATGCATGCCAATGCAGTATTGCGTCAAAAAGGAGAACCTGAACTCTTTTCTCCCGAAGAAAAAATGGCAACTTTAAACGTACCTTTGAAAGGAAGAAGAAAGCCTCTCGAGGATGCTAGAAAGCATTCCTTTCTTAACATGAACATGGCCATTCAAAAATCATCAAATGTGTATGCATCTCGCTTAGCCGAGCGTATCATTGCTCGTTTTGGCCCAAAATGGTATCGCGCTCAGATTTGCGATATTTTTGGCTTTAGCAAAAAAACGGGCGTGGAGCTACCCTCAGAGAGTGCAGGCGTTTTGCCAACACCCGGAAAAGTACATCCCAATGGGGCTCTAGAGTGGTCTGGGCCAACGCCTTATGCCTTGTCGTTTGGGCACAACCTACAAGCAACATGCATTCAGATCGCCCGGGCATATGCAGTTCTTGCCAATGGGGGAAAATTTGTTACACCTACCCTTATTCGAAAGATAGTGAAGACGAAAGAGAACGGAGAACGGATTGTTTTAGTTGATAATACCTCGCCGGAAAGACGGGAGAGCTTCCCGCGTGTACTTGATCAGGAAATTGTTGATAGGGTCGTCACAGCGTTGAAATATGTAACAAAACCGGGAGGATCAAGCTCGAGTGGTGAGGTGTGGGGATATACTGAAGCGGGAAAAAGCGGCACGGCCAATAAAATTGTTGGGGGAACCTATTCAGAAACTGCATATTGCTCCTCATTTGCAGGGTTTGCACCTCTTTCCCATCCTTCCTTTGTTCTTGTTGTCACATTAGATGAACCGAAATATGGGTTTATTTCGGGTGTCGGCAAAGTTCACCACGGTGGTAAATGCTCTGCCCCTATCTTTAGTGTGATCGCTGCGCGTGCTTTAGCTTATCTGGGTGTTGAGCCGGATGATCCCCATGGCTATTCTGTCAACGATCCTCGCTACGACCTGGATAAAGCAGACTGGAAGAAAGAAACACGGTTGTTGAAAGAAATGTATGAAAAGTGGAATAACATAAGCCAAGCTAAATAAGTGGTCGGTAGAAATCTCGAGGCGATATGAAAATGAAATTAAAAAAGCTGCTCAAAGACATCGCTGCGTTAACGATTAAAGGATCTAAGGAGATTGAGGTTACCGGTGTTACTGCGAATTCTAAATACATTGCCCCGGGAAATTTATTTGTCGCAAAGAAGGGGATAACCAATCATGGTGCACGCTACATTCCCGAAGCTATCGCCGCAGGTGCTGTCGCTGTCCTCACAGACATGTATGATCCTTCACTAAAACAGATTACTCAAATCATTCATCCACATGTTGCAAAAATTGAGGGACAATTGGCTGCGCGTTTTTATGAGGAAGCATCGCAACAGTTAACTATGGTCGGGATTACCGGCACAAACGGAAAGACCACAGCGTCTTTTTTGATAAAACACCTCTTAGACTGTTTTCAGGGCCCTTGTGGGCTTATTGGAACGATTGAATACATTATTGGTGCGCAACGATATCAAGCTGTCCGCACAACTCCTGATGTCTTTTCAAACCACAAAATGCTGCGTGATATGTTGAGGCAGGAGTGTCAATCTGCAGTTATGGAAGTTACTTCACATGCTTTGGACCAAGGGCGCGTTGATTGCATTGATTTTGATGTAGGTATTTTTACAAATCTCACTTTAGATCATTTAGATTATCACAAAACGATGGAAGAGTATTGTGCTGCAAAGAATCGCCTTTTTCTCTCTTTAAAAAAGGAAGGGTTTGCCATCGTTAACGCAGATTCTCCATGGTCTTCACAAGTAGTTCAAGGGACTAAAGCGCAGATTATTACCTATGGCATCGATCAGCCGGCTGATCTTACTGCCAAGGAGATCGTGTTGTATCATGATAAAACAGAATTTCTCCTCTCCTACAAAGGAAACACAGTTCCATGCACCGTTCCCCTTGTAGGTCGATTTAATGTCTACAACTGTCTTTGTACCGTTGCAGTTGCATTAACGCAGCAAATTTCTCTTGAACAGATTGTCCAAAACCTCTCTTCTTTTCCATCTGTCCCCGGCCGCCTTCAGCAGGTTCCCAACACTTTTGGTATTGGACTCTATGTCGATTTTGCCCATTCCGATGATGCTTTGAAGAATGTGTTGCAATGTTTGCAAGAGCTAAAAAAAGGGCGCCTTATCACTGTTTTTGGATGCGGCGGTGATCGCGATTTTACAAAGAGACCTAAAATGGCTAAAGTGTCAGCACAGTATTCTGATATTACGATTGTGACCTCCGATAATCCCCGTTCTGAGGATCCCACTGAAATAGCCAAGCAGATCGTAGAAGGATTTACCTGTAACGATCACTATCTCATTGAACTGGACCGCCAAGGCGCAATTGAGAAAGCAATTTCTCTTGCTAATGCTGATGATATTATACTCATTGCGGGAAAAGGGCATGAAAAGCACCAAATATTTGCACACAAAACAATTGAATTTGACGACTGCAAGGTAGCAGCTGAAATTTGCCGCACATTAACCCCTCAGGTTGAGAGATAATATGTACAATAAAACCTTTTATATTCTTGCTCTATTGCTCTTTTCTCTGAATAGTTGTTCGGCGGCTCGTCATCATCATCACCATCCTGTCGCAAAGCAACGGGAACGCCTTCCCGAAAAAGAGCCTTGTAAACCCACTAAAAAAACATGGGTGATGATCGATCCGGGACATGGTGGGGAGGACTTCGGTACGCATTCCCTTAAACCGCCGCGCTATCAAGAGAAATACCTCAACCTTTCTACTGCCTATATGTTGAAAGGATGCTTGCAGCAGATGGGATATAAAACCACTCTCACACGCCATAACGATACATTTATTTCCCTTGGGCAACGAGCAGCTCTTGCCAATAGCGAAAAGCCAACAGTCTTTGTAAGTGTGCACTACAATTCTGCTCCTAGCACGCAAGCGGAAGGTGTGGAAGTATTTTTCTACCGTTCCAATAAGAATATAGAGAGAACTGCTCAATCAAAAAAATTAGCCGAACTCGTGCTAAATAAAATCCTTGCCAAAACACAGGCAAAATCCCGCGGTGTCAAACATGGTGATTTCGCTGTCATCCGTGAAACTACAATGCCAGCTATTCTCATTGAAGGAGGATTTCTCACTAACGAGAATGAAATGGGTAAACTTCGCGACCCTGCCTATTTAAAAAAGGTAGCCACAGGCATTGCTGAGGGTGTGCATCAGTACATCGCTGCTGAGATCGATACTCCGGTAGCAAAGAAAAAGTAGCGAGTGACAATTTTCTTGAGTTATTTTTTTGGCAATCCCGGGAAAATCACTGTCGCTGAGGTGTCGTTTTGGAGTTCGATGACGATACCATCCGCAGCCTTGAAATTGGGAATAACCATTTGAGGGTCGAGGTAGATTTTTGCGGGTATTCCGTTGAAAACAACCTCCATTGGAATCGTGACATTATCAAGTGTATCACCGGTCTTTAGGGCTTGTCCCTGATAAATGAGAGAGCTTCCATCCCCAATAAGGATTTGTACTGAGTAAATGCGGTCGTCATCAAAAGGGTGAGGGATCTCTGTGCCGGTAAGATCGCAGATGGTGACAGTGGCCTTAGAGATGTTGAGGGGGTTGGGATCGTGGAGAGTTCCATCTTGTCCAAGGGCATCGTCATACGCAAAAGCGTAGATGGGCTGCTCCTCGCCGAAGCTATGCAGTGCCATGGCGTAAAGGTCGAACCACGGACCTTGGGCTGTTTCGGGTAGAAATTCATTGGGTTGAAAATAGCGGCTATCATCTCGTTGTTGATCAAAGTAGTGGCGATCTACAATTTGTCCATCAGCTGC
>JAJFMB010000157.1 GCA_021772355.1 Chlamydiota bacterium
GAAAAGATAATAGAAACTGTCTGCAGCCACTGAGGCATAGGACCGTGAATCATATGATGGGCACCCACCCAAGCGTACATAAATGCGATCGACCAAAAACCCACCATGGAAAGACGGTGGCTATAGATAGGGCGATTTGTCAGCTTCGGCAGAAAATAGTAGGCAATCGCAAGTCCCATCGGCGTAAAGATCAAGCCAACGAGGTTATGCATATAGAAGAAATTCACATTAACGCGAGATAGTCCCATGGGAACCATATTAATGCCATACACACCGGCAAGATAAGTAAAAGTCGTCCAAATCAATGTACCCATCACATACCAAAGAGACACATACATCTTTTCATACCGGCGATTGGCAATGGTTGCGAACATATTAATAACCACCATAATCCAAGCTATCGTAACAAGTGGTTTTGTCGGTACCCACCACACCCAGTTAGGAAGTTCCGCATACTCCCAGCCGAAGTTGGTGCCAAAAGGATAAGAAAAGGTCGCAATGATAAATGAAAACCACCAAATCCCAATGGACCAGTAGGCAAGACGCGGGCTCCACAAAGAAACACCGCATAGTCTAGGTACTAGATAGTAGAAAAGACCGACGTTGACAGACAAGAGCCACAACCACGCCACGGTAAATACGTGAACAGGACGAAGCCTGCCGAAATGGATGTACTCCCCCGAAAAATAATCGGGAAACACAAAGGTGTTAAAGGCTAAAAAGGTGCCGAGCGTCATTCCCACCACTAAAAAGATAACAGCGGGATAAACCAAGAGCTTTACCGGAGTGTCGTTATACTTGATCATGTTTTAGAATCTCTTGTTGGGCTTTAACAGAATTTAGCGCTTGCTGCAACCCTGATACAATCGTTTGCTTTAAGCTCATGAAGGCGTTGATTTCTGTTTGTAAGTGGTTCATCTGCTGCGAACGGGTTGAGGAGGCAATCTTTCCTTCAAGCGATTTTTTTTCCTCTCTTAAAGTATCGATATTTTTTTCAATCGCATTGAGGATTTTTGCGTGCAGTTCTTTGAGTTTCTTTTCATCCGGAGGAAGCATTTCCAATTTGCCATTCTTTATTTCATATCGATTATCATTTAGGGCAATAATCGTAAGATAGGTTTGGAATATCTCCTCATTCATCATTTTAGCAATCAACGCGACTCCCATACCCTGGTAAATCTCGCGCTCTTTTTTAACTTCCTCTTTAAGCTTAAGAAGCTGTTTATCCTTCTCCTGAAAATGCTTAAGTTGCTTTAACAACTCAAGCTCGTGCGCATACGCCTGACCTGCCTCATCCGGAGACACTTTCCCTTCTTGTGCTGCGCGATAAACCTCTTGCCGCTTCTCCTGTGCTGCTTGATACTTTTTTTCTACATTCGTCACATCTTGATACTCTTGTACGCGCGCCTCTTCTATCAAGCGGTCAGCCTGATTAAACGCCTGGTAAAGAGCATTGAAGAGATCAGAGCGTCTCTGAGGCTCTGCACTCAGCGTGCGAATATACATGACGAGTTGCATCCGCTGTAAAGAAGTGGTGAGGTCACCCCAGGGAGTCATTGAAGTTCCTGAAACTCCATATTTAATGGAACGTAAAAGACGTAAATCATCACGGGTGTCGAGCCAGTCCAGATTAGTCAGCATGCGGGGTTTTGCTTCTTGCAAAAATTCGGCACGCTGCCCGGCTCCATCCCCTTCCTTTCCATGACAAACGGCGCAATTCACTTCAAAGAACTGCTTTCCTTGCCATAGATTTTCAGATGTATAGAATTTTTTCTTGATGTAGTACGCATTTTTATCCCCCCCGGGAACAGGATGGGGAACAACCTGAAACACATCTTCAACTTGTGTCGGAGAAACCTGTGGTTTAAGAGAAACATAAAAATCTTCCCCAACAGAACTTCTAAAACCTAATAAATTTCGTAAGTTTCCCTCTTCTTGCAACTCCTCTATAGCATCCTCTGGCTTGTATTGCCATTTTGGAACATCCTCTTGACTACGAATGACGCGCGCTCCCGGTAGTGTTGCAAAGAGCCAGTCAACAATTTGTCTCGCTTGATCCTGTGTCAGAACAGGGATGCCATCGGTCATTGGCTTGTCTGTTGCCACTTCTCCCCATGGAGGCATAGGCGTTCCCTTCACACCGTGAACAATAGATTGAATCACACGCTCCTTGGTCAGGTTACGCAGAAACTGAGCGTTGCGTAGGTTTTTTGGAATAGGATAGATCCATTCTGCCACAGGACCGTGACCCTGCAAATAATCTCCGTGGCACTGAGCGCAATGTATTTTGACGGCAAGTGCCGGATCAAACCCTTTATTTTCCCAAATTTGGTGCACCTCATTGCGGTTTTTCTTCGCAAGCTCATCAAGCATATGGGTAAGAGCATAAAACTTACTATCATCAAAAGGGAATACCGGCATGATAGAACGGGCAATCAGAGCGCTTGGATTCCTGAAGTGCTCCATCAACCATTCATCACTGCGATAGATACCTGACCAGTTGGGACGAGGTCCCACCAAACGCCCTAAGCCATACTCCTGGATGTACATCATCAAGACGTGACGAACGCGCGTTTTCCACGCCTCATCCTTTCCGAGATGATCTTTGGCTCGTAATGCGTACTTGAAATTTGAGTAAAACGCTTCAATCGTCTTTGGATTTTTTTGTTCGATTTCATCTAACAAAGCATCCTCGCGCACATCTGAAACAATACGTTTGTCAATTTCGTCAGCATGTTCTTCGATTGTTTTGACAATCTCAGAACCCTTTATCTCTTCGGGAAAGAGGCGGGAAAACCACTGTCTTTCCTCGTAAAGAGCATCAAAGGAAGGCTTTTTCCCTTTTTCAATGGCAAAACCAACATTAGACTCAAATCCCTTTAATCGGTGGCAAGCCGCACACCCTTCCGTAGCAAAAACCGTCATTGCATAACGCATATCTTTCATTTTTGTCGGCGTAATCGGCTTTTCCCAAGGCAATTTCTTTCCGGCTTCCCATTGCTGTATCGCAATTTTATACCCTGTTTCCCCTTTAACCTTGCTCTCTCCTTTCTGCCCCAACAAAAAGGTAACAAGGTCCTCTAACTCTTCATGGTCAAGATGATAGTTCGGCATTGTTGAGTTTTTCAGGTCAGCCTGCGGCCAGACAATCGACTCCTTCAAAAACCAAGGATACCCCTCACCGGCACGTGTCAATTCGGGGCCGATTCCACCACGAGCAAATCCTGAAATGCGGTGACAGGCGTAACACCCTTGAGTCAAATAGAGATTTTCACCGCGATGATACC
>JAJFMB010000158.1 GCA_021772355.1 Chlamydiota bacterium
TAGGTAATTGTTTTCCAAAGCTTGAAACAATCGAGATTTCTTCTGAAATTGAGGAAAAAGACTTCGTAAGAAAGATGGTGCGGGAAGTTTCTGAGAAAATTCCAGTGGTTTTCATACCAGGAGAACCTCCAAAAGAAGAAAGTCCTCTTTTTAATCTGTTGAAAAAGCTTGAAGAAACAGGTCATATCACTCTTGGTCGGGAACCAGAAGGTGTATTGCTTACTTCAAAAATTCAAGAGGAAACACGTGAAGGCAATGTCATTACCATAAAATTTACAAGTGGTATCAAGCACGTGGATGACCGCAATACCGGAATTTCAACAAGAACGTTTCCCAATGGACAAGTAGAAAGTGGAGAATTTGGAAGGGATGGTGGAGAACTAATAGAAGGTTATAGAGAAATAAATGGGCAAAGAACCTATGTTTTTCCTACAGATTCTAGGGTAATGTTAAATCTTGTTACATTTACACACAATGGCGTGAGGCACTTTTGTCATTGGGAAGGTAATCCTAACTCATTCCTACCTCAAGGTTTTTCCGTTTTTCAACAAATACCTGATAGTGGGGAATTCAAACTTGTGCCATTTGACAAAAATGAAGCACTCACAAAAGTGATGCAGCAAAATAACACTGATAGTCGAGAAATACTATTTGATGAGGAGTACGTTGAATTTTTAACGAACAATCCTACCCTTCTCTTTTCATTCCAACCCAATATGTTTTTGGAAGGGCTCTCAGGTATAGATCGATCTGTAGATCCCAATTTAGAAAACCCAACGACTAAAAAAACACTCTTTCAAACTCTAGTGGAACTACAGTTTAGAGATGAACACTTAAAGAGCTTACAAACACGTTTAGTAAGAGAATTTCTCTGCTCTTCAGAAGATCTTATGAAAGGCCTGGAAGGTAAGAACTTTCTTTTACATGCTTACATGCCTGGAAATGTTAAACTAGCCAAGCTTTTACAAGAGTGGGCACCTAGCCTAACTAAAGTTGACAAGCTTGTCGTTAGAGCTATTGAAGGTGATGATAGTATTATGAAAGAAGTAAATACTCTACCCGTAGAAATAAAAAAACAATTCTATCAAGTTGCCAATGTTTTCCAATTAGACTTCATTATTTTGGCCCTCCAGAATGAGTGTCAGCCAGAAATTAATGGAGACATTAGTTTACCTTTTGATGGTTCGGATGTCTTTTCTCCGGCCATGAATAGTGTGGAAATGCGAGAAGCTGCTCAAAAACTTCTCTATGAAATGCACCAAAAAGGTGATTTAAAAGTTGTTGATGAGACTCTGTTACACTACGAAACCGACATCAGTCCTCTTATTATGAAGCAGTATCTTGAAGAAGTCATTCGTAAGAATGGACTCGACACCCTAAAAGTTTCTGAAGTAGATTATGTATGTAGTAATAAAGTTACTGTGAATCCAATCTATAGAAATGGGCAGTTGGTAGAAATAAGAGCTTCAAGGCTGAGTTATCTCGATAGTGGGTATATACTGCGCCACGACAAATATGCAACGCGTCAGGAACTCTCTCAGGTTATTCAACTCATCAAAGAAACAGGTTGTACTGCCCTTGAGGTAAGAGATACAGATGAGGGACTTATGATCATTCCTCCTACAATCGGGCAGATTCATCACGATAACCCTGAGAATCTTGTTTTAGAGTTGCAGCAAGGATCTCGTTATCTCTATTTGTCACAAGAGGACCATAGATGGTATTATGATGAAATCCAGAAAGTTGTCTTGTACCTCCAGAAGAAATATGCCAAGGATAAAGCACGCGTCGATGCTACAAGAGCAAAGCGCGACCGTTTGTGCCAAATCAATGGTCATTATGATCGAAGCGTGTTTACGTTTGCATTTGATTCGGATAAAAATAAGTTCTTTACGAAAATTAAAGGGGATGGCAATACTCAGGCATCTTAAATGAGTCAATATAGATGCTAAAACAAGCTATTGTTTTCTTTCTTTTACCTTTTTTCCTCTTTGCAGGCGATGTGGAAGTTGGCACAACGATGCCACTTCCTCTTTCTTTTGAAAACACAACAGAAGTACAGCGTCAGCTTCTGCAGGATTATTATCAAAAAGATGCTGAACCCTTCAGTTGGTCTTTAGAAAAAATTCAATCCAAGCAACACTATACCCTATATCAATTGAAGTTTCCTTCATCAAACGGTATTGAAACCACACAATGCCGTTACTGGGTACCCAAACTCAAAAGCTCACCGGCTGTCATCGTACCTCATTTAGAAGGAGGCTTTGCAGGTGTTGAAGCGATGTGCCAAAAACTTGCCTCAGAAGGCCTATGTGTCTTGATGGTTAATTATTCTCTCTTTAACTCTTCAAACAACTCCCAACCTTTGATCGAAGGCATTAGAGATGCTGTTCTCAATATCTCCTATGCTAAGGATTGGTTGCAAACGCGCTCTGAAGTAAAAACCGAGCAGATCGGAATTTTCGGCATTAGTATTGGAGCAATGGTAGGATGTGTCGCAGCCGGAGTCGACTCGCAATTTAAGCAGAAAGCTTTTGTGCTAGGGGGCGGTGATTTAGCTCATATTTTCCTGCATGAATCGACGTTAACAAAACAGATTGTCCCCTTGATTTTTGAGGCAAACATGTCAAAAGAAAAACTTAGAGAAATCCTTTTGCCGGTTGAACCTCTAACTTTTGCTTCGCGACTCGATGCAAAAAAAACCATGATGATCAATGCCAAAAAAGATAGTTTTATCCCCAGAGCATGCGCATTGCGCCTAGCAAAGGCGATAGGTATAAAAAACATCCACTGGACAAAAGAGGGACACCAGCAGTTGATTCTCTCCTACCCCATATACATCAAAGTTTGCGCTCATCACCTGAAGAAATGACACCTTATTATCCCGCAAATGTTATAATGGGATTAAACCAAGGGTATGTTATGCGAAAGCCTAAGAACAAAGTCCAGATGGACAACAAGTATCGTATTTGTCTAAGCAACTTCTTATCAAATGAGGAACGCGATCAGCTAAGCTCATTTCGTGTATCCAGACAAAAGGACGGTAAAATCGTTTTAGATCCTCTGGTTGAAATTCCTGCCCGTGAACACTGGATTTACAAGAACCCTGAAGCGTTAGCTTCGCTGATGAGCGGCATTGATGATGCCAAAGAAGGTCGTATTGTAGACCTAGATATCGATTTTGAAGACCATTTATAAGAGTGTAAACGTTTATGGGAGTGCATGCTTGGCGCCCAATAAACCTCTTTTTCTTTACTCTCCGCAAAGAGCTGAGAAGTCAACGCTTTGTTCGACGAGTTCGATCGCTTTTTCGATTTTAGGGGTATCCTGGAGACGGATCTTCGCGATAAAGGAAGTGATCTTTTTCATCGCATCGTAGCTATAGAGGGGAGCATAGAGGACAGGGATATCGACTTTGCGGATTGCAGCGACAACCTCTTTGGAAGGGGGATGGCGACTTGTGAGGATCAACCCCCCTTCAAAATCTTGATTGTGTTGTTCTTGAAACTCTAGGTGTTTTTTGAGAATAGCATGGATGATGTCTTCGCGAGCCGCAGGAGTAATCACAAGCTCATTAGGCTGCATCACTTTTTTGTAAACTTCCAAGGAAGTAGCCACAAGACGAGTGTGTTGAAAGTGACGGTAGCAATGCTTGTGTCCGGAAATAAGTTCGGTGTCGAAAAGCTGCTGAAAATCGCTGATGGTGGGGTTGCTTAAAAACTCGTTGTAGGGCACGCAGCCAATGAGTGGAATTTCCCATTTTTGCAACGCTTTAGAAATGTACTTTGTGATCATTTCCTTTTTATCTTCTAGAACGCGATTGAGGATCACCCCACGCACCTTCACACCAAACTGTTTGCACATAGCAAAGTTAAGTGCGAGTTCATCATGCGCCGAGCCAAGACCACCTGAGACAATGATCACAATATCCAATCCCAGCGAGCGGGCTACTTGGGCATTGTTGAGTTGAACGATCGAGCCCACACCAACGTGACCTGTCCCTTCGACAAGGGTGAAAGGGTGTTTGGCGTAGATGCGATCGAAGGCATGCATGATATGGTCATTGAGCTCTAGGGAGTCAATTTTCTTATCCAAATAATCACGGGTAAAACCACGGGGTATGATCACAGGACTCATATCTTCCCAAGCTTCTTCCAGATGAAAGTACTCTTTAAATAGCACCACATCTTTATCGACATTGATGTTGCCGTCAATTTTAACGTGTTGCTGCCCCACCGGCTTGATAAATCCCACAGAGGAGTAACGTTTGCGTAGGGCAGCTAATGTGCCTAAACACAAAGTGCTCTTTCCCACATTTTGCCCTGTAGCGGCAATAAAGACGGCATTTTTCTTCATTATTTTCCCAGCAAGTGTCTTAGAGCATTTTCAAGTTTAGGATAACGAAAGACATAGCCGGAATCGATTAGTTTTTTAGGCTGTACGCGGGTGCTGGAAAGCAGCATCTCCTCTGCCATTTCACTCCCAAACACTAATTTAGCCGCAATTGCCGGCAGTGGAAGAACTGTTGGACGGCCAAGGACTTTACCTAAAGTTTTGGTGAAATCGTAGTTTGAAATAGGATAAGGAGTCGTGACATTAACAGCCCCTTGTAGAGAGTCTGTTGTCAGTAAATGCGCGAGAATGCCAACAAGATCGTCAATAGAAACCCAACTCATATATTGTCCGCCATTACCAATCATTCCTCCAAGACCCATTTTAAAAATAGGAAGAACACGACCTAAGACTCCCCCTTTCGGAGTAATGACTATCCCAAAACGTGCATGAACGACGCGAATGCCTGCTTTTTGCGCAGCATCGGTTGCAGCCTCCCACTTCTCGCAAACACCGGCTAAAAACCCCTTCCCTAATGAACTTTCTTCATTTACCAGATCATCTCCACGGTCTCCGTAGAAGCCAACAGCAGAGGCATTAATCCAGACTTTCGGAGGGTTTTCTAAGTGAGCAAGCGTGTCTGCCAACAACCTGGTAGATTTGACACGGCTTTCGAGAATGCGCTGTTTTACCTTTTCACTCCAGCGCTTGGCAATATTCTCACCCGCCAGATTAATGACAGCATCAAAACCTTCTAAATCGGAGGGATTAACCGTTCCTTCATCGGGATTCCATAGACACGAATCGTCTGATAACTGACTTTCATGTCGCACGAGTTGGATGACCCGGTGTCCTCCTGAAAGTAAAAACGGACGTAGTGCCGAGCCCACTAGACCCGATGATCCGACGAGTAAGATTTTCATAGGAGCCCTCTCCATGGTATGCCATTGTTTTAAATCTTGTGCGGTGACTTCATGACGATAACGAAAAAGACGTTCTAATTTTCGCTGCATCGTTTTTTTGCCTAAAGCCCGACCGATACTTCCCAAGGGTAACCGATAGACAATGTTATCTTCAAGCACACTTGTTCGTTCAGTTTTAGGAAGCATGCGGTGGACGTGCAACCATTTGACAAAAGGGCCTTTAATTTGCTCATCGCAGAATTGCCTATTTTCGATAAGATCATAGTGTCTCGAAACCCATTTCAACCCCATAGGGAACCGCAAAGTGACTTTCGAACCTTCTTCAATTCCGCCTGT
Source organism: Chlamydiota bacterium (assembly GCA_021772355.1). Taxonomy (GTDB): domain Bacteria; phylum Chlamydiota; class Chlamydiia; order Chlamydiales; family JAJFMB01; genus JAJFMB01. The sequence goes on from JAJFMB010000158.1 coordinate 5,592, forward strand.
TTTTTCGATCAATTCAACTTTTTCCCAAGGAGGTGTTAACCTTTCAAATGCACCAGGGCGGGTGTGCCACTCAAAAAGATTCTCTGCGGATACAGCAATTGGGGATTTTCTTTCAAATGTCAAATCATTGATATGTTGATGGTTAGCGCGATGAACGACACCACGTAACATTCCAGCAAAGACAAATCGGTGAACCGGATAGAGAAGATACCAATACAAAAGCCCCATCACACCTAAAGGGTCGTAAATCGCAGTCTGTCTAATCCGGGTTTTGTGATGAGAAGGTTCAACAAGAAATTCAAGCCATGCACGTCCCGGTACTTTCATTTCAGCATGCAATCGTAAACGACGATTGGGCTCTAGCACCTCCACACGCCAAAAGTCGAGTATATCTCCCTCTTTTAGATGATGCGGATGAGGTCTTTTCCTACGCATCCCCACACCGCCAAGCACTCGATCAAAAGCGCCTCGTATTTGCCACATCCAGTCTCCGTAGTACCACCCATTACTCCCTCCAATTGCCTCAATTGATGCAAAAGCTTCTTCTGGAGTGAGAGAAGTGTCTACAAAGCGGGTATCAAAGATCCGTCCATCGACAAGAACCCCACCCCATCCCTGTCTGAGCTCATCGGTTTGGTACTCATCAAGCCAACGGGTGATCCCATATTCAATGTCTTCTTTATGCAATGCCACTTTGATAGCATCTACAATCCCCACCGGATGAATACCAAAAACAGATTCAGCGGAATGATCATTGACGACAGTATCATAGCAGGCGCTTTCAATAAGCTTGCGTCCTACACGGGAATAAAGCGGAGTCACAAAGCCAAGCCACAGACTAGAAAGATACGGAGTTAGAATGGGAATCGGAATCATCAGTCGCTTCAACCCTCTCTGACGATTATATTCCTGCATAATTTCGGCATAGGAGACTTGATCTTTTCCCCCAATCTCAAATATCTGGTTTCCTTCAAGAGAGATCTCGATCGCCTTGAACAGATAAATCAAGAGGTCTTGAATGGCAATGGGTTGTGCTTTGGCAAACACCCACTTGGGAGTCACCATCATCGGCAGTCTTTCGCAAAGCGCACGCACCATTTCAAATGAAAGGCTTCCGGATCCAATCACGATCGACGCGCGAAACTCAAGAATCTGAACGCCCTTTGCGTGTTTGAGAAGAAGCTCTCCCACTTCGGTACGACTTTTTAGATGTTCAGATAGGTCTTCACGACTTTCGCTTAAGCCGCCTAAATAAATGATGCGCTTAACACCTTGCTCTGAAGCTGCTTCTGCAAAATTGATGGCAGCTTTTCGATCAAGTTCCCTAAAATCCGCTTTTTCTCCCATCGAATGAATAAAATAATAAGCGACATCAATTCCCTTTAAAGCCATTTTTAAGGAATTTTTATCTTGTGCATCCGCAGAGACTATTTCTGTTGTATGCCTAACGTGCTTTTTTAGTTTTTTGGGAGAGCGCACCATACAGCGCAAGGCGTAATCTTCTTTTTCCAGTTCTTTGAGCAGTTTACGTCCAACATAACCTGTAGCACCCGTGATCAGGATCTTCTTCATTTTATTTTTTCCAATGCAGCTAATGCTCTTTTTCTTGCTTCTGAATGTTCTACAATAGGAAATGGATAGGTATCTCCAAGGATAACACCCGCCTCTTCTAGCACCCCTTCGGGAGCGTCCCATGGGTGATGGATCCATTTGTCGGGTAATGCAGCAAGCTCCGGTACAAAGAGACGAACGAATTCCCCCTTCGGATCAAAGCGCTCTCCTTGCAGCACGGGATTAAACACACGAAAATAAGGAGCTGCATCAGCTCCGCATCCGCCGACCCACTGCCAGCCAAGTGTATTGTTCGCAAGATCGGCATCCACCAACGTATCCCAAAACCACTTTGCCCCCTCCTGCCATGGCAAAAGCAAGTCCTTCACTAAAAACGAACCGACAACCATTCTCAAACGGTTATGCATCCAACCCACCTTCCAAAGCTGTCGCATGCCAGCGTCAATAAACGGAAAGCCAGTCATACCTTTTTGCCACGCTTGCAACTCTTTTTTATTTTTGCGCCAAGGAAAAGAGGAGAATTTTTCATAAAGAGGTTTTTCAGGGGTGTGAGGGAAATGAAAAAGTAAGTGATGAGCAAATTCGCGCCACCCCAGCTGCCGTAAAAAAACCTCGGCATTTTTTGGTTTCTTTTTGCTGACCTCATGCCAGATCATCCGCGGTGTAATCTCTCCAAAATGTAAATAGGGCGAAAGAAGAGAAGTCCCATCCACTCCCGGAAAGTCTCGATCACTTGGGTAGAGCTCAATTTTTTTCTCAATAAACTGCTTTAAGAGTTTTTTTGCAGATGCAGTTCCGGGCGACCAAAAGTTTCTAATTCCCACAGCCCAAGGCACTTTGGGTAAAAGAGCCAATGAGGCGATTGTTTCAGTTTTGATTTTTCCTTGAAATGGAATCAGTTGCGTTGGCTTGGGTAAAGGTTTGGAAGGAGTTTCCATTTTCAAACACGCTTTCCAGAAGGGTGTGAATACGCGGTAAGCCTTAGGAAGTACCCATGGCTCATAAAGTAACGATGTATTAAAAGTTTTGACTTCTAGAAGGTTGAGTGCTTTTTTGACTTTTTGATCTAACGCTATAGCTGACGGTTCGTAGCAGCGATTCCAAAACACTCTTTTAGCGCCGGTTTTTTTGGCTATACTTGAAAGCACTTCTGCAGGATTCCCGGAGCGTATCGTCAGTGATAAACCGCAACTTTTCAGTTCCTCACTCAAACACTCGAGTGCATGGTGCAACCACCAGCGACTTGCAGAGCCCATGGGCCATTTCTCCTCGAATTCAGGAGAATAAATATAAACCGGTATGATGGCATCGTCTGATGCCGCCGTTAAAGCCGGGTGATCTTCAAGACAAAAATCTCTTCTGATCCATACAATGGTTGGCATTAATCATTTCCATGACCCCCTGATAACACACCATGAATTTCCCCTTTTTGAATGCGAATGCGCGCATAGCTCGGGTTGTACATATGATGCTTCACTTCTGGGTTGTTACTGGTTGAAAAGAGGCTATTCTTCAATGATGTCTTATTTACCACACCATCATTATTAACATCAATGCCACGATGATAACCCAGGATAGTTAAAATTACAGTAATCCAACCCGGCTGTTGCTCTTTTGGCCACCATTTCACAAAACGAAACAATTTATTGAGATATGGATTGGAAGCCTCAGTCTTTAAAAAGTGAACACGATACAAATTGGGAACTTTGTCCCCTAAAACGCTTTTATCGGAAAGAATATTTTGCGGCATATAGGCACAGTTTTCGCGACCAAACATAAACCCGATTTTTTTCTCACGCCCTAAGGAAATATATTCTGCCAGCTTACGCATCATGTTTCTACCTTGCTCTTCTGTTAGAACAAAGGGAACTGTCGCTAGCTGTCGCGAAGGGTAAAAATTATTAGAATCCGGATATTCGATGCTAGCAACTAGAGTGTCCACGATAAAAGAGAGATACTCATACCACTTGCTGGGAAATTTTTCAGGGAATTTGCCGAAGTCATAAATCCGATATCTTCCGTCACTTTGCTTCTTAGCGACACCAATAAATCCGTGACTCACATCGACATCCATAAAGTCGACATTTTTATAAGTCGATTTTGCCATTCCAATCCATTGAGGCATATCCGAATCATCAAGCTGAAAACCTGTGCGCTTTTCTAACTCTCCCTTTTCAATAATCTCAAAAACAGGGAGCTGCTCCCACCAGTTAGGTTCTGAAACATCAACACTGCGATACACCCCTGCCCGGCCACTGAAATGTCCTAACTTATGGGGATTAAAGTTAAGAATACCGATATCCTGTTTAGCAACGCGTCGATCTCCCCCAAATACTTCCAAATTTCCAACCTCAAGGTTTTTATTTGCAAATATCTCTAGCGCTCTCTTAACTGTGATGCGATATTCCCCTCTCAGTCTAATTTCATGAGATTCATCTAAAATACTGATTTTTTTACTCTTTAGAGAGAGATCCTCATTTTCTATCTGAAAGCGTAAGCGAACATCTTTTTTAACTGTCTCTTCGCATTGCTTTTTCTTCATCGATAAAATCTGACCAGCAAAGCGCCCCGTACGACCTGCCAAAAGACATTTTTTTATCCGCTTCGACACATCGGGAAACTCAACAAAAATTTCAACCTGATTGTTATCGCGAATCGCCCAATCAAAAAGTTCTTTTTGTAGCTTTTTATCCTTCATGACGAGCTGAGCAAACTCCTGATACTCACAAATTTCGTATACCTTTAACCAATCACGCTCATTAAGTTCTTTGTTCACATACTGCTTTTGCTTCTGCTTCCAAGCTGCCATTTCATCTGCTATTTGCTGATGAAGAACCTTATCCACGCCCTGTTTATCTAAGCCACCATGCACTTTTTCAACTCGATACTTAAGCCCTACCATGCGGTGGCGCAGCTCTGACTGCTTCGAACACATTTTTTTAGATTTACTGAAAATTTTATCGGCTGCCCCTGCAACGCGAAGATGAGCCTCAGCTTGAGCTTTTTGACTCTCAACTAGTTTAGTGTCTCCTCCAAATTGACATGACTGTCTTTCAAAACACTCCAGTTGTTTGGCACAAATTTTAGCAATATTTTGAAGCCGGCAATGATCATAACCGAAAAGCTTTCTCACATGGTAGATAATGCGATTTTCCACATACCATTTGCCATCTCGACTACAATTAATAGGCCTATTCCCTTCCAGCGCCTCAGCAAAGCGGTTAAGCTCATCAATATTACAATTTATTTTAGCCATAACAACCTTAATATTATTTTTATTTTTAAATTATCATTATAAATTAGGTTTAGAAGGATACCATATCAATTAGTTTTTTTTCAAACTCAACCAATTTTTTTTTACATTCATGTTGGCTTTCTAAATTGACTTCATTTTACTTCCTTCGGTATAAAGTAGAGTATGATTAAAAAAATCTTAATTACCCTATTTCTCCTGTCTATCCCTTTTCAGACACAAGCGAATTGCCAATGTCTTGATATTTTAAGCGGCCCCTATCGTATCGGCTTTGGCCCTGAGTTTTATTACGTCGAAAGAAAACAGTACGATCACACACAAGAGGGCTGGATGGCGGGTGAACGTCTGTACTTTGACCGCGTTGAGCCCTGGTGCATTTATTACGGTGCGTACCAATATTATGCCCAAGGAACCGTAAACGGAAAAACCAAAGACCACAAAAACAATGCTTGTCACAGACATAGAAGATTTGATCTCACCGATGCAGAAGTAGAAGGTCGGATTGGCTACACACTTGGCGGCCCCTGCATCTTTCCCTTTCTCCTTTCTCCTTTTGTCGGCTACGGAAATTACAACGGCACCACAGAGTTTAAACACGATTGCTTTAAGAAAATACTTCAACACGACCCCGATCTCAACTTCGATCAGTTGTGTCTCTTTTGCAAAAAGAACAACCCGCGCAACCCCTGCAACGTCAAAGTGCGCCTTCGCCCTCGCTTTAACTACTACACCGTCGGTATTGCCAGTGAATTTCCTATCTGTCCCACTACCGTTATTGGCTTAGATTTTAAAGCAAAATTTATCACACACGGCTCTAACAAATCCTTTATTCGTGTTAAAAAACATGATCATCATCATAGCGACGACAGTAATGACCACCATCATTGCCACAAGAAACGGTTCA
>JAJFMB010000159.1 GCA_021772355.1 Chlamydiota bacterium
ACCATTTTAGCAGCGGCACGGCCAACGGACGAGAGAGTAAGAGAGGCAACTAGATAGGGAATCACACCCCCAATAAAAAATCCAATCACAACGTTAGACTCTGTAAGATCAATAGTTTCTAAACCGACAGCACTAGCAAAGGCTGAAAAAAGGGCAAGAGCTGTCAGCGCCGCAGACCCAATAGCAAACCCTTTTCCCATTGCAGCTGTAGTGTTGCCAAGTGCATCGAGCTTATCGGTAATCTTGCGCGTTTCCGGTCCCAAATGACTCATCTCAGCAATCCCTCCGGCGTTGTCGGCAATAGGTCCATAAGCGTCAACAGACATTGTAATGCCCACAGTAGCGAGCATCCCCACAGCTGCAAGACCAATGCCATAGAGACCTGAGAGGGTAAAGGCGGTATAGATTGCAGCACAAATAACCAAAACAGGAAGAACGACAGATTGCATGCCGATCGCAACCCCAGAAATAATATTTGTGGCAGGACCTGTTAACGAGGCATCGGCAATGCGTCTAATGGAAGAGCCCGATGTGTAAAACTCTGTAATCAACCCAATCAAAAAACCGCTCACGGTTCCGGCAATCATAGCATAGTATGGGCCCAAACGCGGGAGAGGATTTCCCGATTGATCATGCAACCGGATATGTAAGCGATCGATTAAAAAATAGGCACCGATAAACAAAAGAACAACCGACAAGAAGGAAGCATAACGCAAAGCGCTAGCAGGAGATAGCTTCTTGAACACGCTCATGGAAAAAATACCGATTAACGAAGCGGCAAGACCAAGGCTGACGATCATCAAAGGAAGGAGCATAATCACAAGACGCGAGCCCTGAAAATTAGGTAGCGTTGCTGCAATGACTATAGTTGCAACGATGGAGCCGACATAAGACTCAAAAATATCAGCACCCATGCCGGCGGTATCACCGACGTTATCACCCACATTGTCCGCAATAACAGCGGGATTGCGCGCGTCATCTTCAGGAAGATCAGCTTCAACTTTTCCTGCAAGATCTGCCCCAATATCAGCTGCTTTGGTGAAAATGCCTCCCCCTACACGGGCAAAGAGAGCAATCGAGCTTGCTCCCATAGCAAAACCGTTGATGTTGGCATACTGCTCCATGTTTCCAAAAAAAATAAACACGGTTCCCAGTCCGATAAGCCCAAGAGAAGCCACTGCAAGCCCCATAATGGAGCCGCCATAAAAGGAGACTAATAGTGCATGTGATTCCCCTTTTTTATGCGCAGCTTCCGCTGTGCATACGTTAGCAATAGTCGCTGCGCGCATGCCAAAAAAGCCGGCCAATAAGGACAAAAACGCTCCGAACAGAAAACAAAGCGCGGTGAGCACTCCCAATTGCCAAGTAAGTAGTCCGAAGACTATCGCAATAAATCCCACCAAGATCGAATACTCGATCTTAAGAAAAGTCATAGCTCCCTGCTGAATGGCATGAGCAAGCTCCTGCATCTGCCCTGTTCCCCTAGGCTGACGTAGGATATAGAGAAATATTAGCCCGGCAATAAGGATACCAAACACACCAAGCCACGGAACACTATGTACAAAGATTTCCATAGCTTATGGTAGTAGTTTACAAATAGGAGCTTTGTCAAGCAGAAACAGCCATCTTTTCCAGATAGCTGTGCACCTTTTCGCGCATAAGCCTTTCGTTCTTTTCTTTGACGCTGTTGGAAAGATCATTGCGATAAGCATCAAATTTAGCACGAACGGCAGCGTCCCTTGTTCCAATGATTTGGGCGCAGTAAAGAGCTCCATTAGTAAAGCGATTCACCCCCATACATAACACAGCTTCATTAGATAAAATGTCGTGAAAAAAATCGGGAGTGACGCTTGCTTTTTCTCGGAAGTAAGGGACAACGATGAAAGGGAGAAATGTTTGGCTTGCCAAGGTTGCAATACTGTTATCTTGAATGTCGCATACGAAAAAGATAGCGCTGCTTCCTGAGTCGACAATGCTCTCTATGTCTTCACACACAACAACTTCAATGTTTAGTTGGGAAAAGAGTTCTCTCACTTGATCCAAGTCCGCTTCACAGTTTTGGGGTCCGATAAGGGCTACTTTAGATTGCGGCAGGTGCTCTCTATAGGCGATATTTCTAAATTCACAAATTCTTCGCATCGCCTCTTCGTCTCCAAGAGAAGAAATTTGTGCAGCAGCTAATGCGGCAGAACGTGACTGATCAATTCCTACAGCCCCATTAGGGATGCCCGGAGGCATTTGCACCATTGAGAGAAGAGAGTCAAGCCCATCTAAAAAGCTGGTCTTTACAGGAAGTGCCACAACAGGAACTGACGTCTCAGACGCTGTCATCCCCGGAAGGTGCGCAGACCCCCCAGCGGAACCGATGCACACATTAAAGCCCTCTGCCACCAAATCTTTTGCCTTTTTCATCATCTCATGAGGTGTACGATGTGCTGATAAGATTCTCACTTCATAATCCAGATTCAATTGATCTAAGATATCAAAAGTACTTCTGATCTTAGGTAAATCCGAATCACTCCCCACTCGAATCTCAATCTTTGCCGATTTTTTTGGCTTCAATGTCACTGAAATAGCATCAAATGTTTCACCAACTTGTGTCACATGCCCCATTTTTCGTTTCGGCTTTGATTCAGCTTTTTTGTAGTCGTGGATGTAGGTGCCTTCGCCTTCGCCGGAAACCTCAATATCATACGGCCCTGTAAACTCTTGAGGCCCCAACAAATTCGTCATTCTCGCGGGACTTTGCAAGTGTGTACTGCCAAGAGGGATTCCCATAATAGCGCGTATGTGTTGCTCAAATTGCGAGGTATCGCAAGATTCAATCGTATGGTGACCGGAATTATGCACTCTTGGAGCCACTTCATTAATTAATAACCCAAGCTCATCATCGACAACCATTTCAATGCAAAAGACACCAACTCCCTTGAAGTGATCTGCGACACTCAGCGCTAAATTTCTCGCCTCTTCTTTTAAATTCTCGTCAATGTGCGCCGGCACAAAAGACTCTAAAAGAATGTTATCATAGTGCACGTTTTCTGCCGGTTCGTAGGTTTTGATTGTACCCAGTACATCTCTTGCGACAAGAACGGATATTTCTTTAGAAAAATTGACATAGCGCTCCAA
>JAJFMB010000160.1 GCA_021772355.1 Chlamydiota bacterium
CGTTTAGTTCTAAATTGCATATCGATCAACATGATTTCTTGAAACAAAAGCTGCAAAAGGGGATTGATATTTTACGGCATCTAATGTTTCTTCCTGGTTTAGATACTCTTCGCAAGCACTCGCAAAATCCGACTGATTACACCTCATTAATGTTTACACTTCGCGTTATGGGCTTGACGGTTTTCACTCATTATACAGATATTTTTAAAGAAATTTTGCCCGGATTACACGAAGATGAATTTAATGTCGATGTGTTGGCTGAGTTGATCGACCCTTACGAGGGGGTGTCTCTACATAGCGTGATGGGCATATTGAACGCTTGCGGCGCCTCGTGCCTTTGCTTAGCCGATGAGGGGAGTGACCATATTGGGAAATATCTTCCTCATGCAGAAGAGGGTGTTGTGATTTTTGATCAGCTAGGAATTTACTGCTCTAGCGGTCATTATTATTTATTGATGAAACTCATATAAGAGGATTATTACATTATGATGGCGGGACTATTTATCATTTATTCCATTGCTATTGGACTTATTATCGGCGGACAACGTCGGTTAGCAATGACATTTATTATTATCGGACTAATTCTGTGTATGGCTATGTTTAAGTACCATGCAACAGATGTAATTGATATCAGGATCTAGGGGGAAACAATGGTTCAAGAGTGGGAAAGAGGTTTAAACGCCTTAATGGCAATCGTCATTAGTTTTGTGTTGCTTTCGGCATATTATGTGCAGTTTGTCTTAGAAGAGGAACCTTGCTGTTTATGTATGCTGCAGCGTTTAGGTATGATTAGCGTCGCATGTGGAAATCTGTTAAATCTGCGCTTTGGCATACGCCCTTCGCATTACGGTCTTTCGATCATCAGTGCGCTGTGCGGCGCTTCTGTTTCTCTACGGCAAATATCTCTTCATGTCTGTCCTCAGTTTCCTACTTTTGGGGAACCGATGATGGGCTTAAGTCTTTTTACGTGGGCGTTTTTGGTCTTTTTGTGCTCAATCGTAGGTGTGGCCCTATTGCTTTTCTTCTATAATCCAGAAAGAAGTGCGAAAAAACCAAGTCATCTTAATTGGTTTGAGAAACTCCCTTTCGGACTGCTCTTTGCTATCGCTTTAGCAAATGTTGTCACAACGTTCATTCAATGCGGTTTTGGCCCGGGGAAATAAGTAAATTCGCGGGAGTGACACGCTCCCGTTTATTTTTATACAGGATTATCTGTTCGGGTATAGGATCTTTAACAAATCTGCTGAGTATTTATGCTGCTTTAACAGGTTTATGGTTCTCTTCGAATTCTGTGATCCATTCCTGCTTTTTGGCATTGATGGCATCAAAAAGGGTTTGGGCGATCCCATCTTGGATGGTGTGCTCTTTAAGGAGTGTACTTGCTTTGCTTTTGCAAAATACTTCACCTTTATTATATGAGTAGATGGACATCTTGTTAAGATCTATGGATAATAATCTTTGGATATGGCTAGAGAGGATTTCTAAAATTCTTTGTTCCTTATTTTGCTTGGCATGGGTATTGACATACTGCACGAGTAAAGATTCTTGTAGGGGTATATCATTTTGGATATTGGTAGCTGCATAGACAGCGTTCTTAATGTGGTCGTTATCAAAATAGCTCTGCGCGATTTTTGTTAATAAGGCATTTCTCGTCTTGCTATCCTTATGTACAAATTTGATGACCTCGCAGGCGTCGTCGAGATTATTCTCATCGTAAAATTTTTGAGCTAGTTTTGCCATGAATGGCTCTGATCTATATTCATTAGAAGTAAAGCAATGGCTTTGACGAGCATTAGCTAATTTGCCTTGTTTTAGATAAATTTCTCCGCATTTGATCCATAATGTATCTTTTTCAGCTTGATTTTTACGACCTTCTACTTTGAAGAGGACTTTTTCCGCATTTTCAGGATCATTGTTGCGGATATAAGCTTCTGCAAGCTTAAGTAAAAGTGAATTTTTTAACGTGTCTCTATAGATAATGCAATTGATGGTTTTAAATGACTTATCCAAGTCTCCCTTTTGGTAGTGCGCTTCGGCAAGTTTAGCATAAAGTTGCTCTTCTGCTAAGCGAATCTCACGATTCTTTTGTTCTAAGAGGTGTATTTCTCCGCTTACCTTCAATATTTCGGTTCTTTTTTCCTTGATCTCTTGTTTCAGTTGATCAATTTCATTGGAGGCTTGTGAAGCAGGTGCTGCAGGTGCAGTAGTGTTGCTAGCGACTCTTGGAATTTCTTCTGTAACCTCGTTTGTCTCCTTGTCGTTAGTAAGGAAGGATTCGTAACAAGTTTTGTGAAAGTGACTATCTTGTACGAGGTATGTGCCGTAGGTGTCTTGGAAGGCGAGTATGGCGAGATAGCCAAGAGCCTCTTGGGCGTTTCGGCTTACCGAGAAATAATGCGCCAAGAGAGTGCGGTCGTCGCCTGCCAGCGCTTTCGGTGTACCGACGATAATCGCCATAGCGACATGATAGGTTGTTAGCACGATCCCGGTCCAAAGAGCGAGGGGAAGAGCACACGCTTGTCGGTAGTGGCGTCCTTCTAAGGAGTGGGATTGGGCGAATTGGTCATATTTCACCGAGCCATACTGAAATTGTGGATGAGCATCAACAAAAGATAATAAATCTTCTTGGGTTTTATAAGGTCCATTTTGTAGGTTTAGTTTTAGATAATTACTTTTAGCGAATTCTACCGGCATAATTACACCCTGTTGTTTTTTTAATAAACTAGTTATATTATGTAATTTAGGGATAAAATGATAGTAAAAAAATAACTTACATTAATCCGATGGCTGCGCGATTCGTTATGTGGAAAATGTTGTCAGTAATATTATGATTTTGGTGATGAGAATAGGTCTTTTTTCTTCGTAGCGAAGGAGACCCCGTAAATGGCTATTAAGCTTGTGAAAAATGCGGGGATGAGCGCGGGTATGGGGAAGAATGTGAGCAGGGGGTTGATAAGCGGCCATAGACCTGCGAGGGTGCCTCCGACAAGGATGCCGGCGATGGCGCCGTAGCGGTTGATTTTTGTGGAGTAAAGGGATGTGAAGATAAGCGGTCCAAAAGAACTGCCTAAGCCAGCCCATGCATAGAAGACGGTTTCCAGGACTGTAGCCGACCGGTAAAAGGAGATGAAAAGAGCGATAAGTGCGACGAGGATCACGCTGATTCTCGATACGAGGAGTAGATCTTTTTGTGTGGCGTGCTTATGAAAAAGATGCTTGTAAAAGTCTTCGCTAATAACTGAGGCGCAAACGAGAATTTGTGTGTCCATGGTCGACATATTAGCTGCCAAGATGCCGCAAAGAATAAAGCCACCGATAAGGGGAATGAAAAGGTCTTTCACCATCTCAACAAAGACAAGTTCAGGATTGATGACCCCTTCAGGAAAAAAACCGATTCCGATAAAGCCGACAAGGCCGGCAGCGGAAAGAGCAATGAATTGCCAGGTCATACCAACATATTTCGATTTGTATATGTTTTTCGGGTTTTCGATACCCATAAATTTGGTTAAAATATGTGGTTGTCCAAAGTATCCCATTCCCCACCCAAGACTAAGGAGAATCACAGCAAATAACTCTTGTGGGGTATTCTGGACAAAAAGATTAATGGATAATCCTGCTTGTTTTGCGGCTAGGGCTACGGTGTGAAATCCTTCCGGGAGGGAAAAGTATCCCATCACGGGAACTAAAACAATCATGACAATCAGGAAGAGGGCTTGAAAAAGATCTGTCCACGCAACGGTAATATAACCGCCAAAAAACATGTAGGTAACAGCAACAACTGTGGCAATTGTAAGGCCGACGTAATAATCAAGGCCGAACACTGACTCAAAAAGAAATCCCATAGCAATGAGTGCAGCGGATAGATAGCAAGTCAAAAAGATGACGGTCATCAATGCCGTTATTACCCGTAGAAGTCCTGATGTGTCATTAAAACGGTTTTCAAAGTAGGTGGAAAGAGTGCAGCTGTCGTACTTTTCAGTGGCGATACGAAGCTTTTCAGCGATGAATTGCCAGTTGATGAACATTCCCACTAGTAGGCCTAAAGCTGCCCAAAATTGAGGAACTCCTCCAATAAAGATGAGAGAAGGAAAAGCCATAAAAAGCCATGCGCTCATGTCACTGGCGTGGGCGGAGAATGCAGTTAACCAAAAGTTTAGGGAGCGATTGCCAAGAATAAACTCAGTTTCGCTCGTCTGTTTTTTGTGAAAGTACAAGCCAACGCTTA
>JAJFMB010000017.1 GCA_021772355.1 Chlamydiota bacterium
GGGCAGGTCTGTTACGACGTTCATGAGGAGGTCGTTTTCTGCCTGTTCCGCGTTGTTTTTCTTCGTAAGCTGTTGGATTGTTTTTATCTGATTCCATGGAGATAGAGCTCCTAAATTTTAATGATTATGGATCAGCTGGAACGGCTGATCATGAATTGAGAAGACGTTTATAAATAGTTTTTGTCTCATATTTAAGTTTTTCTTTCGTGTCATTATTCCGAATGACAATATCTGCAAGGACGGCTTTTTGGTCGGAAGGCATTTGTCGGGCAGCGCGTTTATCGAATTCGTCCGGTCCGTACTGGGTTTGAGCAATGAATCGTTCTCTGCATTTTTCTTCACTTGCAATGACTGCTATGGTCATATCAAAGTCTTGATTCATTCCACTTTCGAAAAGAAGGGGTACTTCAACGACAAAGAGAGGGGAGTCGTTTTGTTCACTCACTTGTTTGTAGTGCTTATCGATTTCATGTTGAACTTCGGGATGAATTAGACTTTCTAAAGATTTTAATAATGTTGGTTGACTGAATACCTTTTCTGCAATTTTTGATCGATCTATTTTCTGATTTACAATGATTTCAGATCCTAGCAGGTCAATGATCTCTTGTCCTAGTCGAGTCTCGGGAGAAAGTAATTGATGAACAATTTCGTCAGAGCTAAGGACATATGCTCCAAACTCCTGAAAGAAACGACAAACCAAGGATTTGCCACTAGAAAGACCGCCTGTTACAGCTACTTTTCTTAATGTTAACATTCTTTCCAATTCTTGCCAATAGCTATATCGACAGTTAACGGAACCTTCAGAGAAATTGCACCTTCCATAGCATCTTTTACTAAGGGTCTGAGAGTCTCTATTTCCTCGTCCGGAACTTCAAATATTAATTCGTCATGAATTTGTAGTACCATAAAGGACTTTAATTGAGCGTCTTGTATGGTTTGATTAATCCTGATCATAGCTAATTTCATGATGTCTGCAGCAGTCCCTTGGATAGGAGTGTTAACGGCGAGCCGTTCTGCTGCCATTCTAATCATGTAATTTTTGCTTGTGATTTCGGGGATCGCACGTTCTCTTCCTGTATGCGTTACCGCTTTTCCCGATTCACGTACCTTTTCTTTACAGGACTCCAGAAAATCAAGCACTTTGGGGAACTGCTTAAAGTACATTTCAATAAAGGCGGATGCATCTGAGAGCTCAATATTTAACTCTTGAGAAAGCCCAAAGGCTTGCTGTCCATACAGAATTCCGAAGTTAACCGCCTTAGCTTGCGTGCGCATCTCGCGTGTGACTTCTTCTGGGGGAAGAGAGAAGATTGTGGCGGCCGTATGAGCATGAATATCTTGATTATGGTGGAAAGCTTCAAGGAGGTTGGGGTCTTCTGTAAAGTGAGCGAGGAGTCGTAATTCCACTTGTGAATAGTCGGCAGATAAGTAGCTCCATCCCGACTTTTCAGGTCGGAAAGCTTCTCGGATTTTTCTGCCGGCCTCAGTGCGAACGGGAATATTTTGCAGGTTGGGATCTTGGCATGAGAGACGGCCGGTGGCGGTGACGAATTGATTGAAAGTGCAGTGAACGCGATTTGTTTCAGGATTTATTTCGTGGGGAAGCGTCTCAATATAGGTTGAGCGCAGCTTTTCCAAAGTGCGGTAGAGAAGAACTTTTTCTGCTATGGGGTGGTCGTTTTTGAGCGTCATTAGGACATCAGCACTCGTAGAGTATCCTTTTCGAGGAGGTTTAATGCCCATTTTTTCATAAAGGATAGCACCGAGTTGCTTTGGTGAGTTAAGATTAAAGACTTCGCCGGCAAGGTGGTGGATTTGACTTTCAAGTTCTTTTAGTTCCTTTAAAATTGGGACGGCCATCTCTTGTAAGTTTTTAGCGTCAAGAAAGATACCATTGCGCTCCATTTTTGCCAAAACGCGAAGGGTGGGCAGTTCCAGTTCTTTCAAGAGGTGGAAGAGGTTACGTTCTTGAAGCTCTTTCTCGAAGAGTTGCTTTAAGCGGCATGTATAGTCGGTATCTTCACAGCAATAATCAGAAACGGTTTGGATGGGAACATCGCGCATCGTGATTGTTTTTTTACCTTTCCCAATGAGGTCGCTGGTTGGAGTTTTGACTTTTCCAAAGTAGTCAATACAGAGTAGATCGAGAGAATGGCCTCGACGGTGTGCATTCAATAGATAGGAGGCGAGAATGGTGTCGAAGCTAATATTGCCGATGGTGATTCCATAATTTTCCAGCACATGAAGGTCGTACTTGATGTTGTGTCCATAAAAACCAATATTTGGGTTTTCTAAAAGAGGCTTTATGCCTTCTAAAACGCGTTTTAAACCAAGATTTCCGTTGACGGGAACGTACCACGATTGTCCCGGTTCTACTGTAAAACCAACGCCGACGAGTTCTGCTTGAATGGGTTTTAGAGATGTGGTTTCTGTATCGACACAAATCTCTTTTTGTTTGGAGAGAAACGTTAAAAGATCGGCAAAGGCTTTTTCTTCATCGACAAGAGTGTAGCACACCTCTTTTTCCTCTTGCTTATCTTCTCCAAACATTTGATCGAGCTCTTTGATAAAAGTGCTGAAGTTCATGTCGTGATAGAATGCCTTTAGCGGCTCAAGATCGGGTGGATGTCTTTGGAAAAACTCTGCCTCTTGGGGGATATCGACATTGGTGTTAAGCATCACGAGTTTGCGGCTGAGTAAAGCTTTGTCTTTTTCCTGACGGATGGTTTCTTGTTTCTTTGCGCCTGGCACCTTTTCAGGATGCGCGAGGATTTGATCCAAAGAACCAAAATCATTCAGGAGTTTTGCTGCTGTTTTAGGGCCAAAACCGGGAAGGCCGGGAATATTATCGGAGGAATCGCCCATGATGGCTAGATAATCTAGCATTTTTTCAGGGGGGACACCGTGAATTTCTTCCACTTTTTCAGGATTTATTTCGAGATTGTCTTTATGCGTGTTGAGGAGATTGATGCGGTTGTTAACAACCTGACATAGATCTTTATCACTTGTGCAGAGATAGATTTTTTCCGCTTTATTTTCGGCCCACTTGGCAATAGTTGCCATGGTGTCGTCCGCCTCAACCTTTGGAATGCAGAGTTGAGGAATCCCCATAAGATCGCAAAATTGCTTGGCCCATTCAATCTGATAGAAAAAATCTTGAGGTCCCTCTGCACGGTGCGCTTTGTATTCCGGGTAGATTTCCTTGCGGGGAGCGGCATTTTGTGGTCCGTCAAAGACAGCGACTAAATAGTCCGGTTGAAAATCCTTGCAGAGTTTCATGACGGAGCGAATAAAGCCAAAGAGGGCATTGGTTGATTCCCCCTTGGGGTTGGTCATTTGCGGGAGAGCAAAATAGGAGCGATACAAATAACCCGAGGCGTCTAGAATATAGAGCTTTTTCATCAGTTGGTAGGGCGATAAAGGTAAAGGAATTGGTTAGAGATACTAGAGTCTAAATCTTCTCCGGCTATAGAAATTTGATGTTTCACTTTGCCTGTGAGTAGGGGGCTTTCAGACTTAAACAGCTCCATGTACCATTTTTTCTTCTGTAGTTCGACAACTTGATAAAAATCGTCTTCGATGCCCATTTCTTTTAGCAAAGCTTTTAAGGCGGAGCGGTAATTAAAGCCTGTGCCATCAATTAAGCCGATTTCATACGCTTTCTGGGCGGTAAAAACTCTTGCGCCGTAATCCTTGATTAACTGATCTTTAGTGAGTTGGGGGCGTTCTGAGGCGACAACGTTGACAAAGTTGTTGTAGAAGCTGGCAACAAGATCCTGAAAGTTTTTCTTCTCTCCGGGTTCCCAGGTGTGGAAGGGGCCGAGATTGTCTTTACCTTTTCCGTCAGAGAGGATTAGTGCTTCTACACCGATTTTTTCTAAGAGCTGTACCACATTCATAAAGGGGCCGATGATCACACCAATGCTACCGATTAAGCTTGTGTCGCTGGAATAGATTTTATCTGCTGCAACAGCGACATACATGCCACCGGATAGGCACATCCCGTTGTCGACGATAGCGTAAATAGGTACCTTGTACTGCTCCTTATAGGCTCGAAGTAAATTGTATATGCCGTCGGCATCAACAACTGTGCCACCAGGAGAGTTAATGCTTAACAAAATCCCTTTGACACGATCGCCCTTCAGCGTTCCTTCTCTGGATTCAATAAGCATATCATTGATCGTGTTCATATTGAGGAACTCTGAACCGATTACACCGTTGATATTCACTTTCAAAATAACAGGGGCTGTTGCTGATTGGTGCTTGCGCACGCCCTGAGCATTCGCCACGATCTCCACCTTATAAGTGCGCTCAATCTCCTTGCTCGTTTCATTTGCTGTAGCAAAGAATATCGCCACAAATAAAAACGCAATAAAGATTCCGACAAAACCAAAGAAAGTGACAAAAAGGGCTCGTAGACCCGATTTGAAAATAGATTCCCGCATAGCAGTTCAAACCCTGAAAAATAATAAGGTTTCACTTTAGCTCAATAAGAGATAATTGACCAAGGAAAAAGGAGGGAGGAAGTCTAGAGAATTGAGTAATGACAGTCTTAGAGAAGTCTTCGTGATAGTTTTTATTACGAGATTAAAGGATGTCTAGGATATCTACTTTAGTTGAATTGCTTTACTTTTATACATTTGGAATTGGGTTAATAATTCTTCTTTTGAGAGCTCAGTTTTTAGTTGGTCCGTTTTATTATAGCTTACTGGACCTTTTATCCCACTAATCCTCTCGAGGTCAGAACCTTTCCATCCTTTCGTTCTTGCATGAAAAGCTTCTCCATTCCCATATAGCTGCACTAGGGTGTTGCTAGAAGGAATATAGAATGGGGAGCGATGGAGTTGGTCGAATGGAACCACGTAGGCAAAGGCGTTTTTTTCTCTACGCATGTAATAAAATGCAGTGGCAGATCCATCAAATAGAGATCCGCCAAAAAGACCTGTGCCAAAGGACAGGCTATAAGGAGTGTCATTCTTAAAAGGATTATCATTATCGTAATCTGCGCCGCGATATAAGATAAATGCACGTTGAGCGACGGCACTGCATTCTATTTCAACAGCATTTCTGATGATTTGTGCATCATTGTCGTTGCGAATTCCCATAGGCTGCATTTTTTTGGATATGTTGCTTTCATAACCAAAATTTGTCGTAGGACCCGGATAGGAGCAACTGAACACCGAGGCAGTCTTCTCACCTTGGCTACGTTTTTTATCCTCTTCTGAGCAACTTTGATGGTAAGTTCTTAAAAATTTTATTTCTTTTTCTGTATATTTGAGAAGCTCTTCTCGAGTGAAACCCTCAGTTTTCGGGCATAATGCTTTTGTAATCGCTTTGTTTAATCGATAGGCGATTTCCTTAACTTTGGAATGCTCATTGTCACCGGCATCTTCAAAGTAACACAGATGCCAGCATTTTTTTCTTTTTATGTTATCAATAGTCTGTTGAATTTGTTCAAGTTCTTCTTGCTTGCAATTCCAACTCTCCACAGTAACTTCGTGAAATAATGGTTTTAATAGCGGGCAAATATCCTTATGTTTAAGATCTTCTCGAATGCATTTTCGTATAAAAATTAGTTCATATAAGGTGCTGGGAACAAAAGCCACTTCCAGAGCAGAATCTATTTCCTTTACTTTGGATCTAATTAAATCAAAGCGTTTATCACATACATCTCTTGTAGCCTGAAGATTTCGATTGACAATTGTAGAGGGGCTGTAGTCGTTAAATATGGAATAAACTCTTTCATATGTTTCCTGTGATACCTCTTTCCTTTCACCATGAGAAGGAGGATAAAACACAATGTATTCTCCATAACCAGTAGTAATTTTCCCTTCAGGAAGATTCAAGGAGGGATTACAATTTTTTTGGAGGCAATTATCGCATGTGGAAGATAAATGTACTGACATAATTTACCTTTCTAAGGGTCTTCCGTTCATAAAGTTTTCTATGCCTTTACAGTCGCCATAGTGATAACCGCCAGTTGTAATATTCTCGTTAGTAACTTTAAATTCATCGAATTCTAATTCGTAATTGAGGGATGCATTATTATCTTTGATTTCTTTTACGAGTTTTAAGGCATTTGCAACGATGGAAATATCATGTAAAACCGCAGGCGGCCCAAAATATGTTGTTGTTAAAATCATATTTGGGTTCTGTTGCATCTTTTTTAGGAGAGAATGGACTCCATAAAAATAATCA
Source organism: Chlamydiota bacterium (assembly GCA_021772355.1). Taxonomy (GTDB): domain Bacteria; phylum Chlamydiota; class Chlamydiia; order Chlamydiales; family JAJFMB01; genus JAJFMB01. The sequence goes on from JAJFMB010000017.1 coordinate 6,199, forward strand.
AATTTAAGATGGAGTTTATCGAGGGATCCATTTTTCTCTTTTAGCTGGCGAATCAGCTCTACATCTTTATTGGAATTCCAATAGGCACGTGATCGAACACGGATATGAAATTCTGTTTGATCTTTTAAGAGATCAAAGATAGTTATATATTGTTTCTCATCGACCTTCTCGAAAAAACTCATTTGTCCTTCAGGAGTCAGCAGCGGGAATCCTTTTTTGAAATGCTCACCATCATTTCTTTTTAATGCCTCGATTAAATGAGGGACAAGAAGCTTGTCTTGAAATGCTTGTTTGGATTTTTCGGCAGGAGCATCGAGTGCTTTGTTGATTTTGACATACTTGCGCTCCCGTCTTTCGGCTCGATGATTGGCTATTACCTGAGCCAAAC
>JAJFMB010000161.1 GCA_021772355.1 Chlamydiota bacterium
TTTTTACTTTTAGGGAAGGTGGCATGGAACTGAAAGACCGAAAAATTGAGTTTGGCGACAAGTTGCAAACAGAATGTGCTAAAATATACCATCAAATGTTAGGTAATTTGAAGGATACACCCAAGTTGATGTCCGAAAAGATTGCCAATACAGAAAAGGAATCTAAAACTCGACCTCGTAGTCACATTTATAAACACTCATGGAAAGACAGTCTCCCTTCTTGGTTGTCCCGTTTTCTTTAGTTGATTTTTTCCTAAAAATAGACGATAATTTCTCTTTTCTGTAATGTAAGGATTGACTACATGGTAAAGTTAATTTTTGACCACAACAATGAAGAAGTAGAACTCTCTGAGGGAGATCCGATAGCCGACGCATGTGAAGAGGCTGGAGTTCCCTTTGCGTGCACCGAAGGGGTGTGCGGCACTTGTGTGATTGAAGTGAAAGAGGGATTTGATAATTTATCGGACCCTACCCAAGAAGAGGAAGACTTTCTTGGAGAAGACACTCGTGAAGAACGTCTCGCGTGTCAGTGCAAGATCAAAAATGGTGACGTAAGGATTACATTTTAGGATGAGCAAAAAGATTCACAAGGACTTGACCATCGAGACGATTCTTTCGATGTTCCCTCATAAAGCTCAAAAACTCTCTCAAGAGATCACCAATGCAGGCTTGCACTGTGTCGGATGTCATGCTGCGACTTGGGAAACTTTGGAAGCGGGAATGATCGGACATGGAATGGGAGAGAATGAGATTCAAAGATTGGTGGATCGCTTAAACATCTTGCTTGAAGAAGAGCAGGATGTTTCTACAATTACAATCACAAGTCGCGCCGCCAAAAAATATCTAGAGATTCTAGAGCAAGATGGAAAACTGGGATGGGGCATTCGCTTTTCTGAGAAGATGGCAGGCTGCAACGGTTTTGAATACATTCTTGATTATTCTGAAAAAGCGCAAGAAGATGATGAAATCTTCGAATCTTGCGGCATTCAAATTCATATAAACTCTAAAATGAAGCCCCGTTTACTCGGTTCCGAAATCGATTATATCGATGGACTGCAGAACTCTGGCTTCAAAATCACAAATCCCAACGTGCGCTCATCTTGTGGTTGCGGAACTTCTCACGGCTACTAGATTGCATTTAGCGCAGCTTCTTTAATCGTCTCAGAAAGCGTAGGGTGTGCGTGTGAGCTGTAAGCAAGCTCTTTTAAGGTCATTCCACTTTCCATAGCAATAACACCTTCACCGATCATTTCAGAGGCGTGCGGACCTATAATGTGCATGCCTATGAGGCGATTGCTCTTTTTTTCTCCGATCACTTTAACAAGACCTTCTGTGTCTCCGGCGCATCTTGCGCGGGCATTTGCCTTGAATTGACTTGTTCCGATGCAAAGCTCAAGTCCCATTGTTTTAGCTTCAGTCTCTGTAAGGCCAAGAGCTGCTACTTCGGGATGAGTGTAGATAACATTTGGAATGGTAAGAGGATTAATGCTCGGATGTTGTCCGGCAATAAGATCTACAACGACCATCCCTTCATCTGAGGCGCGATGCGCAAGCATGACCCCATCAATTGCATCGCCAATGGCGTAAATATGTGGATGAGCCGTGCGGAAATTGTTATCGACCTCGATAAATCCTTGCGGTGTGGTCGTAATTCCAACGGCATCGAGATCAAGTCCTTTTGTGTAGGGGCGACGTCCCACAGCTACGAGAATCACATCTCCCTCAAGCGACTGGGTATTGCTCCCTTCTTGAATAGTTAGTTTTTGCCCTTTAGCTTCTGTCACTTTTGTTGAAAGATGGAACGTCAGTCCCTGTTTCTTGAGGACGTTGAAGAGGTTTTTACTGATCGCGTGATCCATGGCGGGACAGATATGGTCGAGCATCTCGACGATTGTCACTTCGCTACCGAGCCGATTGTATACCGAAGCGAGTTCGACACCGATTACACCGGCACCCACTACAATCATTTTTTTGGGAAGTTTCGGTAAGCTTAAAGCTCCTGTAGAAGAGATCACTTTTTTTTCATCGAAAGGTAAAAAGGGGAGTTCAATCGGTTCTGAACCGGTCGCGATAATGATGTTTTTGGCTGTGATCTTCTCTCCGTTAACGTCGATTTCATTTGGTGAAGAGAATTTTGCTTCTCCCTTCAACCAGGTTACCTTGCCACGTGTAAACAAACCTTCGATTCCATTTACAAGACCGCTGACTACTTCTTCTTTTCTCTGCATCATTTGCTTGAAGTTGTGAGAAAGTCCTTTCACTTCAATACCGTGCTCTTTGGCTTGTTTTTCAAGGAACTCGTAGTGCTCGCTAGACTGAAGCAGAGCCTTGGATGGAATGCATCCCACATTTAGGCATGTGCCGCCTAAAGTTTCCCGTTTATCGATACAGACCGTTTTAAAGCCAAGTTTAGCAGCATGTAGGGCGGCGATATAGCCTCCCGGTCCGGCGCCGATTACAGCGATGTCATACGATTCATTTGCCATAGTTTCCTCACGTGTCAAGCAAGAGCTTTGCAGGGTCTTCAAGATAGTTTTTCATGTGCACTAAAAAGGAGACGGCTTCTTTGCCATCGATGATGCGATGATCGTAACTTAGCGCAAGATACATCATGGGGCGAATGACGACCTCTCCCTTTAAAGCAATGGGGCGTTCCAGAATATTATGCATCCCTAAAATACCGCTCTGAGGGGGATTTAGAATCGGTGTTGAAAGCAAAGACCCATACACCCCGCCATTGGTAATGGTGAATCCGCCGCCTTGAAGATCATCTATAGTGATGCTGCCTTCTCTGGCCTTTTTAGCATAATTGGCAATCGCCTGTTCAATTCCGGAAAAGGTCAGGTGGTTGCAATCACGTAACACAGGAACAATAAGACCTCTATCAGTACCAACCGCTATACCGATATTGTAGTAGTGCCGCGTGACGATTTCATCGCCATCGATATAGGAATTAACGTCCGGAAAAGCTTCCAGTGCTGATAGCGCCGCTTTTATAAAGAAGGACATAAACCCGAGCTTAACACCGTGAGCTTTTACAAACTCATCCTTGTGCTTGTTCCGCATCGCGATCACTTCAGACAGATCCACTTCATTAAACGTGGTGAGCATTGCCGTTGTCTGCTGCACTTCCATTAAACGTTGGGCAATAACGCGTCGAATTTTTGGCATCCGCCTGCGTGTTTCCTCTCCCTCGGCAACAATTTTTTGTTTGGGGGCAACAGGAGCTGTGACTTTCTTCGGTTTATGTAAGCCTTTGATGTATTCTTCTTTGTCAAGACGCGCGCCCGGAGCTGCTTTATCTCGCGCCGGTGGTGTTTCCGGTTTGGGTTCAGCTGCTTTTTCCTCTACAGGCTTTGGTTTCTCTTCAGGTTGAGGCTTCTCTTCAGTTTTAGATTCAGAGGCTTCCCCTTCTGTGTCAATATGACCAATCACCTGGCCGATTGTGACGACATCTTCAGGCTTCACATCGATTGTTATCACTCCCGATTTTGGAGCATAGAGTACCTGATTCACTTTGTCTGTTTCAAGTTCAAGCACCTCATCTTCCTCTTGAACTTGAGTGCCTGAGGGCTTAATAATCGTGCCGACAATAGCTTCTGTAATCGATTCTCCCATGGCGGGAACTTTGATTTCTATTTTCATAATCAATCCTTACCAAAGAGGGTGTGCATAATCTGTTGATGCTGCTTTTTATGCAGAGCGTGCGATCCCGTTGCCGAAGAAGCGCTGCGCTCTCTGCCAACATAAGTCGGCTCTAAGTTTTGAGGAAGCAACTCTCTTAATTGCGGGCGTAAAAAATCCCATGCCCCCATATTGCTAGGCTCTTCTTGCGCCCAAACAACATTTTTAAGTTTAGGGTAATGAGAGATGATCTCTTTCAATTTTTCCGTGTGCAACGGATAGAGCTGTTCGATACGTACAAGAGCAGTATGATCATCACAAGATTCCAAAAGATCGTAGTACAAGCGCCCCGAGC
>JAJFMB010000162.1 GCA_021772355.1 Chlamydiota bacterium
ACCCCAATCTAGACTACAGTTGGCATCACGTGCACTCAGTGAGTTCATAAGAGTTAGCACGGGAATAGCAGTCAAATATAATACTTTTCTAACATGCCATTTCATTGAGATTCTCCTTAGTTTTTTTCTCTATACGAAGCGTGTTTTTCACTTTGTTGTGAACCTTATTTTCAATTTTTCCTATTGAAGTAACACTCTTCATAATCATCGGTAACTTGTTCTATATCGCCTATTGAAAGGCTTTGAATTCCTTAATTCTTTATTTTTCTTTGGCCGCTTAGCTCCTAGAAACTTAAATTAGCAGAAAACGCCATGCCGTATACAGCAAGAGTACTTCCACAGTTTCTTAAAGGAGTCTGCAGATCATTAAATGCAGCATGTTTTTGTCCAAAAATTGCATGATGCTCAAAACTCAACTGAAAGCTGATCAAATAAGGGCAGCAATTCATCATTGGAACATATCTAATTCCAACTGCAAGATCAGTCATCGGACGGTTTCCTTGAAGGTTAAGATCTCTTTCATAGGTACGATCGTCTGTTGCAATAATCTCTGTTTCTCTGATATCTATTATTTGCTGTGGAACTGTAATTATACCGTCATTTTGTACACCCTTTTCTCTTAGCGGCAAGACGCAATCAGATACATGGTGATTGGAATACCCAAAAAGATAGGAAAAAGCAGCGGAACCAAAAACACTCCAGCCACAATTCACTTTCCACTCAAGATCTAATCCAATTTTTGGTCCTGCACCAACAAAATCATGAGTTTCATCAATTTTAAAAATATCAACAAATGCCGTCTCATCATTCTGCACGAATATTTCTATATTTGATAATAGAATATCAGGAATAATTACCTGATCAAATGACTCGAACTCGAATTTTGCATGTGTGTCATAATCTTGACAAATACTTGCCCATCTTACACCGGCTAACAACTTTAGCGCTAAACGGTCATCAACACAAAACTCTCGTCCAGCTTCAATATCACCGTAGTTTAGATGAAGATTCCATTCTGTTCTGTTACGATATTTGAAAAATTGTTCAACTTCACAAAGAACACCTGGCTTGCATTTGCTTTCTTTGCCAAATGCTTTTGTATTGAAGTGTGTCCAATTAATTCCAAAATCCCAGTCGCTGCAAGGTTGCATATATGCTAAACCTAAACGAAAGCCGAGATCATCTTTAAAACGAAGACTCTTATTTTTTGTCCGTTTGACTTTTCCATATGAGTTAAATAGTGCATCGGTTTGAATGCCACCCGGGATAATCTCTCCTGCAATAGACGATTCTTTCTTCTCACCGTTAAAATAGTCTGCGCAGTAAGTAATGTTACTTCCACGCGCTTTCCAGTAGAGGACATCAGCGTAAAAGTTCCAACCGCAGTCTTGATTTGTTGCACATGTTGGAGTGTTGCAACCGAATCCGGAACAATCGACATCTCTTGCTGATAAGTGCGTGACTGCAACTAAAAGAGTAGTGGTCAAAAGTGGAACTATCTTCTTAACATGCAATTTCATTAGGGTTCTCCTTAAGTTAATTTACCAGGACTGTGGCTTCACCTTCGCCAATTTTGTCAGATGTCCTTAGCTTTTTTTATGCTCTCTAAGCTGTCTCAGCCAAAGTTGCGCGGACTCAAAATACAATCCACCCATAAATAAGCATTAAAAACATGTTGATAGTTCAAATCTGCTATTGCCGTCAACATAAATATTGCATTTTTCTTTTTTTTAGCAAAATTCTTGAGCGGTTCGTTATCAACCTTGCATGCAAAAAGCGCATCAGACACTATATATATACTATGCTCAAGAAACCTTCTTTGCGCCTTACATTTCTATTTTTGTTTTTTTTCGGTCTTGTCACAAGTATCGCGTTTCGCAACGTCATTATGCTTACACTTTCTGAAAAAGCTCTGAAAACCTATTGCCACTACTATTTGCGATCTGAGTTTCAATGTGTGCACAGTTCGTACCAAGCCGGAACATTGATCTTTGAGCAACCTACTCTTATCAAGTCTATAAATTCGGAAACGCTTTTCTCTGCTGAAAAAATCGCAGTTCATCTCAAACCACTCTTCCGACAGTTGAGATTTGATTCTGAAATCTCGGTACTTAAACCCGAACTTGAATTCCAAAGAGGGATCCAAGATCTCCATGCCCTATTCACGCAGCTTAGCATCCCTTCATCATCATTGTTTAAGGTAGCTCTTTTCGTGCAGGATGGAAAACTTTTACTAAACGATCAAAATGAATCCCAAGAATACTTTTTCCAACTACGATCTGAACACTCTTCAAACATTAATCTCACTGTATCTCTTGACAACTCATTTCAGTCCAACACAATTAGCATTGATGGTGCTTCAAGCAATTCCAATCACTTTTCTTCAAAGCTACAAATAAACCATTTTGATTGTGATGCCCTAACTCCTCTAGTTCGGCATTTTTTTCCACAACTATCCGATTGGCATATAAATAATGGTTATCTTGAAGGGGAGGGGACTTTGACTTTACCTCCTCAAGAGGAAGCGCAGTTCAACGGATGTTATCATTTACACCAGTTTGAGTTTGCTAATAACGATCTCCAATGTTCAGGAAGTTTTCCCTCTCTAGAGTTTTCTCTACATTCTGGCGAACATCGCAGCACTTATGGTAAGTGCACGCTCAGTCAGCCGGCACGTCTCACAAAATATATAGATGGGATTCCTGTATGGAACATTCACGATATTCGTGGCGGCCTACAGATTGAAGACCTTTCCTCTGTGGAAATTTCCCTGCAAGCTTCATTTCTTTACGAACATGAGGAAATGGCACTCTCTTTAGATGGGATGCTCCAAAGAGATCGCCTCAATTTTAGTACTCTTGGTCTTATCATGCGTCTTGCTAAACCAGATAGTGATGACGTCGTTGTTCATTACGTGGGCGATCGACTAGGATCTCCATTCTCTAAGAGTGTTTTTGATTTTCATCAATTAACGGCTAATGAGATCCATTTCTTCCAAGATCTTATTTCCCCTTACTACCCTCAAGTGCGAACCGTTGATTTCTTGAATGGCACCTTGGATGGGCAAGCTTCTTTTGAGTACGATCAGAACTGTCCCTCGTTTTTCAAAATGAACAGTTTAAATGCACATGCACTAAAAATTCACTCAGATTTTGGGCACTTAAATACATTAACAGCTCAATGCGATGAAGTTACCGGCCATTTTATTATCGATCTCAACCATAGCCGTCCCTTAAGCACTCTTAATGCACATCTTAATTTCGCTGAAGGTGACCTGCTCTATCGGAACAATGACCAACAGTGGGATTTCCATCATCGCGATACAACTTTAATGATTGAAGAGGGTATTGTTCACGACTCCGTTATTCACGGAGATTTTGCAGGACTTAGTGGTGAGTTCGCTTTAAATTGGCCTCTAAATGATGATGTCATGACGATGAATTTCGTGGGACCTTCACGAAGGCTCTCTTCATACTTGCCAAATTTAATCAAAACGGGCTGGGATCGTTACTTTCAAGAGGATCATGTTCTATTACAAGCTCATCTAAAGCAACGTGGCGAAGGATTTCAATTAGAAGGCACACTCAATTTGCAAAATACTGATAGCTGCAGTGACCGCATTCAATTTGGATGCGATTTTCTACCTCAACCAACCTTAAGCTCCTATTATCCTTATCCCCAAGCGAGCATCGAATCAATTAACTGTAGGGAATCTCTTCGGTTAGCCAAAGGATGGTTTTCCGGACAAGATCTGCAAATGGAAAAGTTTGTCTCTCCTTTCATATTTCAAAATGAGCAAATGCATTTACAAGGTTGCGCCGACATCCAAGGCTCTTTCGACTCCGGTCAGTTAGATATTTCCTATCACGTTCAAGATTTGCACCTCAACACTCCCTATTTTTCAATGACTTCCTGTGGAAAACACGATGCAGCGCATCACTTCAACTTCCGAGATCAAAACCATAAGGGGTACCTTCCTTTAAAAGAGGCGTGCTATTTAGAAAAGAAAAGCGGCTTGTACTTTACCGACATAAACACTACGCTCTACTTTGATAATAGCAAAGTGCACATCCCTGATGTAGAAACATTTAGCAACGGAATTTACTTTGCCGGTTCGATCGATGTTGACTACGGCTTATGCGATAAGGGTTCTTACGACATTGAAATCCGCTCTCATACCATGCGAGGAAACGTCTCACAAATTCAACAGCTATTTCAACATTTCGATAAACCTTTATTTTTCTTAAAACTTCCTCTCTCGGGTAACCTCGCCTATCGCCAAGAGGGGTGCTATTTACGTTTTCAGTTTTGGCCG
>JAJFMB010000163.1 GCA_021772355.1 Chlamydiota bacterium
CGGATCCGCCTCGGCAATTTAAGTATGGACAGTCATCCTATCCACTTACACGGCTACACTTTCACCATTACCGGAACGGGAGCTGGCCCCATTCCCAAGTCAGCACAACATCAAGATGTCACCGTTGGTGTCCCTGTGGGCACAACCCGCGATATTGAGTTTGTCGCTAACAATCCCGGCGACTGGGCCTTTCACTGCCATAAAACACATCACTTGATGAATGGCATGGCGCACGATATTCCCAATATGATTGGCGTCACACAAAACCCCGAAACCACCCGAAAAATCCAACAGTTTATTCCCGAATATATGCCCATGGGAGAAACTGGTATGGGGCAGATGTATCACATGACCCACATCATGCCAAGACCCCCCAACTTCCTCCCCTACGGCGCCCCAGGACAATTCGGCATCATCGACATGTCCGGCATGTTCACTATCCTCAAAGTGCGCGAAGGAATCACCACTTACGAAAACCCCGGTTGGTACGACAATCCCCCGGGCACTGTCGCACACAAGGTCAACGCCTCTGAGGTTCCTTCAGAGCTATAATAAAACTATAGTGAAAGAGACTGGATTTGGTTTATCAATTCATCAAAATCGCCTAAGCGCTTCTCTATGATGGAACGCACAATGTCCAAATTCATCTCTTGATAGTCATGAACAGCAATGTTGCGAAACCCCACCATCGCTTGCATTTTTTTACTCAGCTCGATAGAAATCATCTTAGCTTTTTCCATAAAAATAAAAACATCACGGCTGCTTTGAGGCAATCCTAATTTCTTCATTTTAACAATGCGCGTGCCAAGATCGATGGCAGCCTCGCAAGCTCTTTGGAGATTTAAAATGATCGAATCCTGCTTGGTGAAATTTAATTCTAGTTCTTCCTCATGACCTTGATACTCTTCACGAATGCGTTGACAACATTTTTTGACAATTTCTACTTTATTAAGAAGAATATCATCCATTACAGTCTCCATGGATCAAACTTTTTCGCTCTTCATTCAGACGCAAATACATCGAAAGGCATGTCATTTCAAACATATCGCAATATTCATTATCAAGACAAAAGATCCGCTTGCCCGTCATCAAAATTTGATACTGAAATACAGTAGAGGCTGACCTTAAATCGATCAGATCGATATCTCGATTCAATTCTATCGCTATTTCTTGAGCTAACTCCCAAAGAGAAACGGCATCCCCCTTTTGAGGCAGCAAAAGTGCGATATCGACATCGCTTTCCCTTGTTTCATACTCTGTTCCAAAACTACCAAAGAGATATATCGCCTGAACCTGGGGGTAGTTGTCCTTAATTTTCTTAATGACAGTTGATAATTGAGAAGATGGTTCTTTTTGCAGCATAATCTCAGAGTAAGATGTCTTAAAGGATTACGTCAAGCAAATGGTCATATTCTCAAAGCGCTCTAGCACGAACCTCTAGAAGTTACCAGTTTTATAAGACATTTCTGCTAGCGGCTCTTGTTGTGAATCTCTTCTTCTGATGGAATGGGATATCCTTCAGGATAAGTGACATTCTGGATGGGGTAGGTAGTGTTAGCGGCGCGTTGGAGTTGCTGCCAATAGTCAGGATCGAGAACACCGGTACTGCCATTCCAGTAGAGGATAAGCCATACGATGCCCCATAGAGGCCAGAAGACGTAGTTAAAGATAAGCCAGCGAGGAATTTTGCGGTGCTCTTCCTTAATGCCGTAATCGTCAGGAAGTTCAATGTCTGTCATGGCTTTTTCTCTTGGTTTAAGGTTTAACAGTTGCTTTTCCTTCAATGACCAATTTGGTTTTGACAGGATCTTTTCCTAACCACCACGCTTCAGTAGGAGGGGTAATCCGCGTGCCCTTTGTCATCAGATATTGGAAGACAGCTTCAAATTTATGATTGGGGATACTGACATTGGCACCAGGGGTTTTTCCACTGGGATCTTCATCAAAAAAGTGTCGCATCGCCGGCATAATCGAACCTTTACTTTCTGTTTTTGGCGACCAAAAGTGTGACTTGTGCCAATCGCGACTAGGACGCTTTACACCAACTCGAGAGAGGTCAGGACCTATTCGTCTTGTTCCCGGAAAGGTGATTTTCTGGAAAATATACTCATTCCCGGTTGATGGAGGCGCTGGATAGGAATCAGATCCATTGAGAACAAGATCTTGGATGACAGTGCGCGTCTGATCTGTATGGCAGTACCAGCACCCTTCAATAGCGTAGATATGCTCCCCTTCTTTAATCAACTCTTCCCGTGACCGAAAGCTAAAAGGGGGTCCTTTGAGCTCGCTTAGGGTGTTAATTGATTGTCCTTCAGGATCAAATACCCATCCCCCTTCAAAAGTCGAGACGCGATACTCTTCCGGGTTTTTGATGTAGATGACACCGGGAGCCTGATGGTAAGCTTGCTTCGGAGTTTCCTCTAAAATGACAAAATCCTTATCAACCCAGCTCTCTAAGACCCCCTCAGTTGTAGCAAGCGCAAATGCTTGCTCTTCTTGTGGATCGAACAGCTCTAAGATCGTGAAGCGGGGCAAAGATGTTTCCTCAGAGCGCTTTTCTTCCCACTCTTTTTGCAGGGTTTGGCGCATCGCTGTTTCAGCTTCCTTATCTTGTGGCGGGCGAAGCAAAAGCAGTTGAGAGGTAAGCTTTAACTTTGGCTCTTTATAGCGCGTCACATACTTCTCTAGTTCCGGTGGCGCCAAAATACGAAATGTCTCGCTTTCATCAAAGGCCAAGAGCGAAAAATCACGTTTAACATGATAGACATACTCTAACTCTAATCCCTTGCTGGAACCGCTGCTGATATAGAAATTAGGATCTGAAATCGTGTACATCTGCACTTGATAGGGACTAGTAGGTTCGGTCCAAGAGGGATCGACATAGCGTGGAGCGATCAGCGTAATAAAAACAGCAGAGGAGAAAAGTAAGATAATGCCAAAGATCGTGAGCCAAGCGGACTTTTCGATTTTGTGTGGTTGATGTTCTGTCATGAGGACGCCTTCACTTCTTCTCTTTTTTCATGGTGTGGTTGCAAAATGATCGTGTTAAAAATATTGAAAACAAATAACAAGTTTCCGGTTAGGATGATCAAACCCCCAATTGCCCGTAACACCCACGAGAGGTGCATCCGCGCCACAGTTTCTAAAAAGGGAAGTTCTGCCAGATGACGGTGAAACTCAGCATAAGTCGTACCATCAGCCCATGTCGCCCACATCATCCCCTGCCAAAATCCACCAAGAGAAAGAGTGAACATAAAAGGAAAGCTTCCCCAGAAGTTCAAAGCAAAATGCCAGTTAGCTAAACGATGTGACCACAACGACTTATTGGTAATGGTGGGGACAGCTTGATAAACACCGCCAATCGCAAAAAAGGTAAATGTCGCATAGAGTGAAATATGAGAGTGTCCAATAATCCAATCTGTTTTGGAAGTAATAACATTAACGTTCCTCAAAGCTTGAAGCGGCCCTTGAATGCAGGTGATAAGATAAAACAGCACACCCATTATGATAAAGCGCACGGCAGCGCTTTTTGTGTACTCGCCCCAATGCCCTTTTAAAGTTCCGAAGAGGTTTGTCACCACCGTCCAGACAGGAATAAAGAGCCATAGGGAAAAGATAATAGAAAC
>JAJFMB010000164.1 GCA_021772355.1 Chlamydiota bacterium
TATTTTGAGCGGGTTTGTCAAAGCTCCGTCCTCTTCAACAAATTGAAGATAAGGTTGACCCAGTGTTTTGGGAAAATATTCCCGAAGTTCGTGCGGGGTTGGGGAAGGTTTCTTAAGGTCTGTGATCGCCCTAAGAATTAAGATATTTTCTAATACTGTTGGTAATTTCGGCTGATATTTCAACCTTTCATTCAATAGAGTTTCCATACTTTCGAAACCTAACACTCGGGAACATTTACAGCAAGCCCTCCAAGAGAGGTCTCCTTATACATAGTCTGCATATCTATACCCGTTTGACGCATCGTAGCTATCACTTGATCAAGACTCACACGATGAGATCCATCACCTTGCATAGCTAAGAGCGAAGCATTAATTGCTTTGATCGCTCCCATCGTATTTCTTTCAATGCATGGAACCTGGACAAGTCCCATTATAGGATCGCACGTTAAACCCAAATTGTGCTCCATGCCAATCTCTGCGGCATTTTCCACTTGCATAGGAGTACCACCAAGAGCTGCTGTCAAGCCCGCTGCTGCCATAGAACACGCTACACCAACTTCACCCATACAACCCATCTCAGCAGCAGAGATTGATGCACCCAACTTGTACAGTATGCCAATTGCTCCTGCTGTTAACAAATATGCTACAACACCTTCATCTGTAGGGTTATTCGTAAATGTCAGGTAGTAATGCAGTACAGATGGAATAATTCCTGCTGCACCATTTGTTGGTGCTGTAACCACCCGTCCACCGGCTGCATTTTCTTCATTGACAGCAAGTGCCCACATGCTCACCCACTCCATCACATCAGTTGGAGTCTTAAGTTGCTGCTGTTTTTGTCCCTCTAACTTTTTATAGAGAGAAGCTGCGCGTCTTTTCACATTCAAACCACCCGGCAGAATCCCCTCCTGCTTACAACCACGATCCATACAAGATTTCATCACCTGCCAAATCCGTAACAGCCCTTGCCTCACATCTTCTTCGCTCCTTAGAGTGCTTTCATTTTGCATCATCACTTGTGCCACAGAAAGTTCTTTATCTTGACAATGCATTAAAAGCTCTTCTGCAGTGTTGAAAGGCAAAGGAAACTGCGGAGGATTTTCTCCAAGATGCACATCTCTTTTCGCCTCTCCTTCATCCACGATAAAACCACCGCCAACAGAGTAATAAACTTTCGAGACAAGTTCGAGTCCTGCATCATTGTAGGCCCTGAAACGCATGCCATTCGGATGATACGGCAGTTGCTTGTCTTTGTGAAAAAGTAAGTGAATTTCTTCATTAAAGGGAATATCTTTGATTCCAAACAAACAAAGACGCCCTTCAACTTTGATGTGCTCAAGCTGGTCGCTAATACGCTCCGGATCCACCCCCTCAGGTGTTTCCCCTTCAAGACCTAAGAGAACCGCTTTATCGGTGCCATGCCCCTTTCCGGTAAGAGCGAGTGAACCATACAAGTCAACCTTTACAGAACCTATATTTTCATGCTGCAGCTGCTTAGCAAATAAACGGCTCGCCCTCATAGGCCCTACTGTATGTGAGCTCGAAGGACCAATTCCTATGGAAAACAAATCAAATACACTGATCGACATAATAGTCACCCTCTGAAAAAACGTATGATAACTCTTTCGAAAGAATTGCTTCAACATTGAAAATAATCAACCCTTTCTACAAAATCAGGATCTTATGATTGACAGTTCCTACCGCTCACGCTATCAAACAATGCTTGTAGATCCGCTCATCCCTCACGTGTTGCGATGGAATCCTCTGCACATTACTATTTTGGGACTACTATCCGGCCTAATGGTGATTCCCTCCCTAGCGTTTCACCACACCTTGATAGCTCTCACCTTCCTACTGTTTTCCGGCTATCTCGACACTCTTGACGGCTCGTTAGCACGAGCAAAATCCGAGACGACTCCAAAAGGCGCCGTCATCGATATTGTTTCTGATCGCACAGTTGAGTTCGCCATCATTTTAGGTCTCTTTCTCGTTGACCCCTCACACCGTGGCCTCTCTTCTCTTTTGATGCTAGGAAGTGCTATGCTCTGTGTCACCACTTTCCTCGTCGTTGGTATCTTTACTGAAAACGACAGTCATAAAAGTTTTCATTACAGCCCAGGACTTATCGAACGCGCCGAAGCCTTCATTCTCTTTGGATTCATGATTCTTTTTCCCTGCTATTTTACTTGGATTGCCACAGCATTTTCCGTCGCCGTGCTGTTCACGGCACTTATGAGAATTTGGAACTTCTGGCGACACTATTAAATACGGAGTACTCGCATGAAATTTTTTCTTTCCTTTATCGCCTTACTATTTTTTAGTTGCGCACTTGATGCTTCGCATCTCAAATTGAGTCACGTGGTTTATTACGTTAAAGATGTACAAGAATCACTGGATTTTTACGAGCGTGCGTTTGATCTGAAAACACGTCATGTTGACGAAAGAGGGTTGTATGGTGAACTTGAATGCGGTGGATATACACTTGCTTTTGCAAATGAAAAATTGGCTCACATGGCTCTACCGGAGGGTTTTCACTCTCTAAATCCGGATGACAAGCCGTTTGGTTGTGAAATTGGATTTATCACTGATGATACACAAAAGTGGTATGAAAAAGCTCTCGAAGAAGGAGCGATAAGCGTGTGCCCACCTGAACAGAAGCCTTGGGGACAAATCATTGCCTACGTAAGAGATCCGCAAGGGATTCTCATTGAATTTTGTCAAATTATTGATAAGGTATGGGAATAGCGGCAGCCGGGCTTGAACCGACGACACGCGGATTATGATTCCGCTGCTCTACCAACTGAGCTATACCGCCGTTAAAAAAAGAAAAATAGCGGGGGAAGGATTCGAACCTCCGACCTTTGGGTTATGAGCCCAACGAGCTAACCCCTGCTCCACCCCGCGTCATTTTTTAACACGTTCATAATGAGTTAAGAAATACAATAACAAAGCCTCAATTAATGCTCAAGCCTTTTAATAAAGTTTTCATCACAGACAGCGTGCGCATGGTAGCTCCTCTCGTCTCGTTCATAAGCTTAATACCCGCTTGACCAAAGTCTAGTCGTTGTTCTGAATTTGCTAAAAGTTCTGACAACGCAGGAACGAGATGGAATGAATCGGTTTGCACGCCTGCTTGGTATTCCATAACAAGTTTAACAAGATCTGGCTGCGCGTGCATATGGGGCCCAAAAAGTACAGGCACACCAAAGGCGCATGGCTCCAAAATATTGTGTCCCCCCACTTTTTCCGTGAAACTTCCTCCGACAAAGGCAACATCTGCAAGCTGATAACACTTCTGAAGAATCCCCATTTCATCAACTAACACCAATTTTTCAGAAATATTATTTTGAGAATAGCGACTAAAAGGAATGCTCGCTTGTGCGCAAAGTTCGGCAACAGAGTCAAAACGCTCAGGATGTCGAGGAATTAGCAACACTTTCAAGTGTGGATAGCGGCACCAAAGTTCAGGCAAGACATCAAGAAAAATCTTTTCTTCAGGTGCATGCGTTGAACCAACTACAAGTACAGGATGATCAGGCATAATCCGAAATTTTTGACGCCATACATCAAGTAGCTCCCCTTTTAAGTGTGAGGAGGAAGAGTCGAGCTTGAGATTACCGGTCACATAGAGGCGATCAGAAGGGACGCCAGCACTTTCAAATCTTTCTTTATAGCTATTACTTTGAACGCAAAACAGGTCGATAAGTTGCCATAAAGGTTTCGTAATAAAGGCAAGACGTTGATAGCGGCGCGCACTTCTTTCTGAGAGTTTCCCATTCACGACAACGATCTTGGCGCCCGCCTTTTTGGCACTTTTCAAAAAATTTAACCAAAAATCCGTTTCAGTCAACAACACCAGATCGGGCGCAATCCGTCGCATAATTGGTCCGATAATAAACCGAAAGTCAATAGGGAGGTAGACATGATGTGCGGCAAAAGGGATCGATTTTTTCGCTTCAGCATGCCCGGTTTCCGTAACAGAGGAGATAACAATCAACGGATTTTCGAGGGATTCGTATATCTGCTTAGCGAGAGGGACCACAGCCTTAGTCTCTCCTAGAGAAACTGCGTGAATCCACACCAACGGCCTCCCCTTTTTTTCGATTTTGGGGAAGCCGATCCCAAAGCGAAGAAGAAAAGTGCCACGATATTTCCCTAAAACCAAGCGTTGATACAATGCTTTGGGAAAAGAAATACAAAAAAATAGAAAAAGTCCAATTTCATAAAGGATTGCTATCATAGTAAGAGATAATAACATCATGTACAGAAAATGGGAATTATGAAAAGATGCGCAGTAGGGACATTGGGGGAATTTAAGTGTCTAAGTTTCTGAATTTCACATTTTTAGTTCTATTTTGCTCATTTATGCCTCTGTTGGCTCAAGAAAAAATTACGCCTACTTCTCCCCCTAAACCAAGCGATTTAACAGACGAGTGGTGGCTCTTCTACCAAGAAGACAATGAAAAAGCATCGGAACGGATCGATCAAACACAATTTGAACTTGAACAAACCTTAGAGCTGGTTTCCGATGAGAACCTACAAAAAGGGCGCAATACTGTTGATCGTATTCTAACAAATCTTCAAGCCTATCAACAAGTGGCAGCACAACCTCCTCCCTCGCTTCCGACACCAAAACCCATTGCCGATCGTTATACCATCGACGATATTGTGGAACTTAACAGGCAAATTCGACAAACAACAATTGAATTACAAAGAGAAAAAGATAATCAAAACGAACAATTGCGCAAGCTCTCTGCCGCCGAAAAACACTTAAGAGAGCTTCAAAAAAAATACAATGCTGCCGAACTACGCACTGAAAAAAGAATACTATTAGGCCTCGATATCATCGCCTATCGCTCGGCAATTGAACTCACAAAAATGCGTCTTGAAAATTTAGAGGGACGTGTCAAAGCAGGCCAAACCAGTCTCGATCACCTTAATGAAGAGATGGCAAAAGCTGTAGAGCGTGTCTACGTCACTCCAGAAAAGTCATCAAAACTTTTTCAACAAGTTGAAGCAGCAAAGAGTTCTTGGAATAAAGCCCAAAATATCCTTAACAAAAAGGAAATCGAAGCCGCAGTTTCTGTCCCCAGCAGCCGAGATCCACTATCAGAAGCGCAAAACCAACTTCTTTCCCAAGAAGTGATCGCAGCACGGATCGTCGAAATGGAGGCGCACAACGATCTGATTTTTTTGGAAATCGAAAAAGCGCTTACTGAGCTAATTGCCAGACCAGAACAAGTTGATATTTCAGCTATGCGAGATAATATAGCTCAGTGGAGTGATCATTTATTCAAAGCAAAAGAACTCGTCGCAGACTGGGCAGAGATTTGCCAAGAACAAATCCAAAGCACTAGCAAAATTATCGCGCTTTATGAGGATAATGGAAGAACAGTAAACCCTGATCTGATCCTCCTTCAACAACAAATTATCCGCTTAGCATATGACAATATCTTTGATTTACAGCGGATCAACAGTGAAATTGAAGATAGTCTTTTTCTCTTAGAAGAAGTCGACGATGCTCTCACACCCCTTTTGGGCGGAGGCGAGCGTTGGCTAAGGGAATTCCTCGATTTTATTGCATCAAGTGTCAAAAAAACACTAGACTGGCTAGGTCAGGGACTCTTCAACATTGGCAGCACCCCTGTTACTCTTGTGAGCATTTTGCGATTTTTCATTGTCATCATTCTCACAATATGGGTGTCACGACTCATACGTAGAGGTTTAAGCACCGTGTTAGAGCAGCGACGGGGAATGCGCAAAGCTATCGCTTTTCGGATTGACCGCCTTGTTCACTACTTCGTCCTTACCATCGGTTTTATCGTAGCCCTTTCAGCCCTTGGATTTAACTTTTCCAATCTAATACTTATTGCCGGAGCCTTGGGAGTAGGTTTAGGTTTCGGACTGCAATCAATTTTCAACAATTTTGTTTCGGGAATTATCGTCCTTTTTGAAAGCTACCTAAAAGTTGGAGATTATATAGAGCTCGAGACAGGGATTAAAGGCGAAGTAAAGGCGATCAACTTTCGCACGATCATTCTTCGCACTAACGACGGTGTTGACATCTTGATTCCTAATTCGGATGTTGTGAGCAACCGCGTGATCAACTGGACGCTTAACGACCCCTATCGTCGCGTGCATATTCCTTTTAGCGTGGCTTATGGAACAGACAAAGAGCTTGTTAAACGAATTGTTATCGAAGCTGCCTTCGATGTTGAATACACCCTTCCCAAAGGAAAAAAACCCGATCCACAAGTCCGCTTTATCAAATTTGCCGACAGCAGTCTCGAGTTTGAACTGGCTGTGTGGGTCAACGATAAAGCAACAAGACGCAGTCGCTTGACGAGCTCCGCCTATCTTTGGGCCATCGACAACGTCCTAAGAAAGCACGGCATTACCGTTCCTTTCCCTCAAAGAGATGTTCATATCTCGCAGCAACCACCGCAGCCTTCTTAAACAACTAAGACTTCGCAAACTTTGCTTCTAGCCTATTCTTCTTAACCAGTAAACTTTCTAATTGTCTAGATTTTTTATCTGCTTCGTCATCGAGATGAAGAGATTTTTCTTTTGTCTTTTTTACTCTTAATAAGTTTCCATAGTTAATAAAAAGAATTGCCAACTGTTCTTTTTTAGCTTTTTTCTTTGCTTTCTTCAACCGTGTACTCGCACCCTCATGTAAGCTATGGATAGAGTCTTTATTATCTTCTACGAAATCAACGATATCATCCGAACTAGGTTCCGCCTTCATCATATCTAGAAATTTCACTTGCAAGTCAGTAAGGCTTTCCGGAGATTGCTCTTTAAAAGCGGCCACTGCAAATTCACAATCAACTTGAATACTCCTTTCACTCATTTTAGCTCGATTTCTCAAACTCGTCACTTGATCTTGCAAGATCTTAATTTCTTTCTCCATCAAATCAACTTCATTTTTGGCAACTTCAGCTTCAGAACGAGCAGCAGCAATATCATCGGCACCTACAATTCCTAAACGAATGAGCGGAGACATGCAACGGGTTAAATCATCTATAGGAACCCTTTGCCCATTTGCTGTCTCTAACAGCCTATCGCGCAATTCAGCTAATCTTGCAATATGTGCCTCATCCTTCTCATCAGATGCCGTTCCTTCAGCACCCTCATTGTGATCCAGCTCCACACGAATTCTGAGCAAAATCTTCAAGACCTCTTTGTCATTTTTGTACTTCTTTTCTAGAAGTTCTTTTTCGCTTTCTAAACCACCAACTTTATGAGCAGCTGCTTTATATTCCTCTTCCAATAGTTTAGATTTTTCTTTTAATCCTGGGATGTTTTGTAAATTTCGGTATGCTTCTAAGACATTATCCAACATACTTCTCTGCTGTTTTTCATCAGACGATTTTATTGCGAGCTCTAACTCATTAATAGTAGTAGCGATTTCATTTTGATTATTAGACAAAAATGATAACCGCTCATCGAGAGCTTTTCCTTTTATCCCTAAAACTAATTTTTGATGTCTTTTAACAGGGCTTCTTCTAAGCAGTCTGGCTGCACCAACTTGTTCAGGGAAATTGAGGTTTAAAAAAGCGTTAAAATTTGCATCAATATTACCTTCTTGCACAGAGTAGTCGTTTAATTTCGCTTCACAATCTTTATTTAACGTCTCGATATTAGAGATTATCTCTTCTAAATCTCTTCTATTCTGACCCATCTCGCGAACTTTGCCAGTAGCTTTTTCCTCTGTAGTTTGCTTCAAATGAGACATCTCTCGGTCGGCATCATTCAACTGTGTTAAAAGAGACTCAACCCCTTCCATTTCAGCTTTGGAAAGGTCACGTTTATTATTTTCTAATAAGCTGCGCACCTCTTTTAACAGAATCATACTTTCACAAACCGACCCTAAATCTCGTAAATGATCTGAACTGAATACTTTTCTGACATTAACCAAATGATTTTCAATAATTCTACTAACAGAAGCAAAGTAGACTCTAGTGTTCACTTTTGTAAGCCTTGCTCTCACCAGCTCACCGGTACCTCTTTGTAGAGCGGATAAATCGCGCAGATACTTCATCCCCTGTTCTACGAAGCTCTTCTGTCCTTCTGTAGCTACACCTCGAGGTTCGTTTATATAAGCCTTCCATTTCGTAGAAAGTTCAATAGCTGCATTAACGCCTTCAACATCTTTTTTCATCTGTTTTGCTTCAAGACGTATCGTTCCAAATCCAATTACATTTTTTGCTAATCCATCTAACTTAGCTGACAAACGTTCAAGTTTTTCTGAAAAACTTATCATTTCATTGAAATCATATTCCAGATCGGGATTTCCAGCTTTTACTACAACTTCATCTCTAGCGAAAGCTTCCTTCAAACTCTCCCACTGTTTATGCAGTGTGCTTACATCAACAGTAGTATGATGACTTTTTTTTCCCGAAGTTTTGAACCAAACTATAAGACGATTCAACAAGTGAAAACTACCAACTTTATAAGAGGTAACAGCTCGCGTCTTGTTGTCAAAGAGAAGAATGTTATCAGACTTAAGCCCAAATTTTTTAATCCCATCAAGTTGAGCCTCTACATCCAAGAATTTTGATTCTACATCAGTTGAAGACCGAGTAGCGTTACCATGATAATTATTAACCATAGCTTTCCCCTTATTCTATCTACCGAACTTAATTATACTTCAATTGACTAAATTGATGAATAGTTAATTTTAATTAAGAATAAAGAGATGTATTAATTAAGAAACAACAAAGATTTACTTTACTTGATAAGTAAGTACCTTCCACTCTCCCCCTTCCAATCGAAGAGTTACGAGTTCGTGAGCGGAGGGTTTACTGGAAAAAGAGGAGTTATACAAAATGACCATATAGTCGCCGGCAGGCAGGCCTTGCGGATCTTTCGCTGTGCGAATATCAACCATTTCTCGAGACGTTTTATTTCCTAACGGCCGACGAACCTTATTAAGAAGCGCAACCCAGTCCCCTTTCGGAATGGTTAATTTGAATAAATCAGAGGCTTTATCCCAACTTTCGCCATAGCGGTCTTGATCTACAAATTCAAGCCAGGCATCAGACGCATCGGAGCTCGCTTGGACTTGCTGTTCAATCGTCTGTTGCGCCTGAAGAGGCATGAAAAATAGCAAAAAGACAAAAGATAAAAGTAGTTGTTTCATAAAGCCGCTCCTTTTTTTTTATATTACAATATCTCCGCTTATTTCCAAGTAAAAAACTCGTGCGCCTCATCTGTAAGAGCGACAGGCTCGCCAGTTTCAGGATGATATTCCACTAGAAACTGAACCTCTTCTTCTTCCTTAATAAAGGGGGGAATAAGTCTCAAAAGATCAGGATGCGAGAATAGATCAGCAGGCAAAACCACTTTAGAAGAGCGTACAAAGAGTGTGAGGCAATGCCAATAACACTCCTTGAAAAAATAGAGAATACGCGCCAAACGATTCTCATTCAACGATTCAAGTTTCCCTTTCAACACGATTTTTGTCAGCTCTTGGTCCGTATCATCGAAATGAAGAATCACATCCAACATATCCTTTTTCTCAATAAGGGAGAGGGCTGCACTTAGTGCAAAAAACAAATACCTTCTCTCATCACCCATAAGTATAGGTGTAACGTCCAAGTTTGAACAAAGAAGCTGAGACATTAAAAGTCTGGGAATTCCGTTTAAGTCACTTTCATACTCATCATTTAAAAGAGACTGATAAATAATTATCTTCTGCTTTAACTCCAAAAGTTCGGGATGTGCCTTCTCAATTTTGCCTATCCCCTTTTCTACTCCTTCTAAAACGCTCAGATGATCCCGCATAAGTTCGAATTCTTTCTCTCGTGCTCTGAGCAGCTCTTTTTCTAATCTCTCCAGCTCTTCTCGACTCTGGGCGCTATTT
>JAJFMB010000165.1 GCA_021772355.1 Chlamydiota bacterium
AGTAAATCAGCTCTTTAAACTTATGAGGGATCTCTTTTAAGAAACGGCTTTGCCTTTGCGTGCGCTGGATACCCCACATAAAGCGCATTTGGCTGTGGACTAAGTAAAGAAATTTACGTGCGCGAGTCATGCCCACATAACAAAGACGACGCTCCTCTTCGAGAGCTTCTTGACTGCTTCGGGAGTTAACATGAGGAAAAAGATCTTCCTCGAGTCCGGCGATAAAGGTAACGTCGAACTCAAGCCCTTTTCCGTTGTGAATGGTCATTAGGTTGATGCAATCTTGGTCGTCTTTGACTTCATCGAGTGTGGATTTAAGAGAAAGTTCTTCTAAAAATGAAGAGAGGGTAGGTGTTTCATGTGTATCTTCCCACTCCATCGCCTTAGAGACGAGAGCGTCTAAGTTTTCTTTACGATCGTTGAAAGTTTCAGGATCATCTGAGAGATGAGAAAGATAATGTGTCGCATCGATTGCGGTTTGCACCAAATCAGAAATAGGAGCATTGCTGTCTTGCATCTTGCGCATATCATTAATGATTGTGCAGTAATCTTGCAGCCCTTTTAGGTGTTTGCTGGAGAGCCTGAGTGAGGAAGGGGAGTCAATTAGGGATTGGCAAAAAGCTAAAATCGGTTGTTGGGCACGTTCTGCTGCTAGGCGGATTTTTTCAATTGTTGTTTCGCCAATGCCTCTTTTGGGAAGGTTTACGGTTCGCGCGAACGAAACAGCATCAGCACCTGAATGCACCATCCGTAAAAAAGCCAAAATGTCTTTAATTTCTTTGCGTTGATAAAACGAGATACCACCGACAATGATATAGGGGATTTTTTGAAAGAGGAGCTCATCCTCAAAAACACGAGACTGAGCGTTTGTACGGTAAAATACAACCATTTGGTTTAACGGGGTGCCGTCATAATCGTGGTGATAACGAATTTGTTCTGCAATGTATTGCGCTTCTTCTCTTTCGTCTAAGGCTTCGAAACACTTAACCTTTTCGCCAGGGCCACACTCACTCCAGAGTTCTTTTTCATAGCGGTCTGTATTGTGACTGATCAGTGCGTTTGATGCCTGTAGAATTGTTTCGTGACTGCGGTAGTTGCGTTCTAAACGGATCACTTTTGTGCCCGGATTATCGCGCTCAAAGTTTAAAATATTGTGGATGTTCGCTCCACGCCAGGAATAGATCGATTGATCAGGATCGCCGACAACACATATATTACCGCTTTTCTCCACTAAATGTGTGATCATGGTGTATTGTGCGACATTGGTGTCTTGGTATTCGTCAACGAGAAGGTGAGACCACCGATTTTGATACATTTCAAGAACGTCGGGGTGCTCTTGAAAGAGGCGCACCGTTAAGAAGAGAAGATCGTCAAAATCAAGAGCCTGGTACGCTTCCAACCTTTCTTGATACGTTTGGTATACTTTCGGAAAAAGTGTTTCGTTGTTTGTTCTTAAATTGCTGCGATCGATTCGGTCGGGAGTTAGTAAAGCATTTTTCGCACGAGAGATCATTGCTTTGAAAGGCTTCACTTCAAGTTTTTTTTGTTCCGGATAAAGGTCGTGCAAGCACGCCTTAACGAGTTTATCGGTATCCTGATCATCGTAAATGGTAAAAGATGGGGAGTAACCTAAGGCATCGATGGATTCGCGCAAGATGCGTGCACCCAAGCTATGAAAGGTAGAGATCAAAACGCGATGGCGAGAGATATTCATGATCCTCTCTTTCATCTCTTGAGCCGCTTTATTAGTGAACGTCAATCCAAGGATTTTTGAAGGGTGAATGCCTTCTTGGATGAGATGAGCAATCCGACAAGTGACAACACGAGTTTTTCCTGAGCCGGCGCCGGCCAGAACGAGAAGAGGGCCGTCTAATGTCGTGACCGCTGTTTGCTGCTCTTCATTTAGTTCTGTTAGGAGTTCCATGACGTGACCACCGGTTGTTCTTGAGTGTATTTGGGCTCAGGCAAAGGAGCTCTTGTTTCATTTTCTCGAGTACCTAAATTTCCGTAACGATGATAGTCGAAGCTTATAGATACTTCCCGTAAGTAATTGAGTAGTTCTACACGTCCATTGGCTAAAACCGGTTTTGCAATCACATTGCAGGCACTCTCTGTAAACGCTTTTTGGAGCCGCTCTGAAGGAGGAGAGACAAGGCGTATGCGCCTCACCTGATTATGTTTGATCCGATCGCAAAAGGCATCTTCGGTTTCCACTACCCATTTTACATCGGCGATATCATCATCACATGGAGTGGATGAGCTGATTTCCAGTTCTACCTGTGCCGTCAGGGCTGCAGCAATCACGCGCATAATATCGAGAACGTTATCATCGGTCTGAATACGGAAGACCATCCCTTTGTGCGCTACATAGCGTAAGATGTTGTCTTGGCCGATCAGTTTGCTTGGATCGTGATCTAGGCTAAAAGTATTTTTCCAATAGTGGGCGTAACTTGCAACACTGTCACGCCAGCGGTTGAGCTCATCTGATGATAATCCCTTCATTTCCAGTTGGCGCGTAAGAAGATTGATGGTTTGACTCGTTTTCAGTTGGTCTGGAGGAGATCCTATTTGTTCTAGCCGCATAAGTTCGATAAGGTAGTTTGGTCCACCCGCTTTTAACCCCTGTCCGAAGCTACTTTCCTTACATCCTCCAAATGGTTGTCTCTGTACAATTGCACCGGTGATCCCGCGATTAATGTAGCAATTTCCCGCTTCAATACGCTGCATCCAGTGTTCCCATTCACGTTCATCAAGGGTATGGATTCCCGATGTTAGGCCATAGCGCGTTCCGTTTGCGAGTTCAATCGCATGCGCTAGATTATCGGCACGCATTAAGCCTAGGACGGGTCCGAATAATTCTGTTTGTTGAGTGAAGCTGCCGGGTTTTACACCTAACTTGATCCCGGGGCTCCAGAGATTTGGATTTTCGGAATCTTGCTTAGGTTCTAGTAACCACTCTTCCCCCTCTTCCAGAGTTGTGAGGCCCTTCAGTAACTTTTCTTCCGGAGGGTGAACTAAAGGGTTGACCTTTGTGGAAAGGTTCCACGCGGAGCCAACTTTCCAACTCATAGCAGCATCGCGCAGCTGATTGCGAAAATGGGGGCTGTCATAAACTTCTTGCTCGAGAATTGCGAGGCTGCAGGCGCTGCATTTTTGTCCGGCGTGGCCAAAAGCAGAATGGATAATATCGCGGATCGCAAGGTCACGATCGGAAAGACTGGTAACAATTAGAGCATTTTTTCCGCCGGTTTCAGCAATGAGATCAATTCCCGGACGTAAACGTTGCATGAGTTTTGCCGTTTCGGTGGCGCCGGTCAACATGACGAGATCAACACGAGAATCTTGCACTAAAGCCTTGCCGATTTTGTCATCA
>JAJFMB010000166.1 GCA_021772355.1 Chlamydiota bacterium
CATTAAACAAACAGGAGATTAAAAACAGGCAGTCGCTTGATTCTCTATACACCAGATTTGACAATAGCTCCCCAAAGCATAATTAATAGCACCAAATTCCGTTTCTCCTTCAAGATAACAGCGTACTTTTACTCCAAAATCTAAACCAGCTTCTACTAAAAAATCCT
The DNA here is from genome assembly GCA_021772355.1 of Chlamydiota bacterium. Lineage (GTDB taxonomy): Bacteria > Chlamydiota > Chlamydiia > Chlamydiales > JAJFMB01 > JAJFMB01. Next base: position 168 of record JAJFMB010000166.1, read on the forward strand.
TAATTTCTTCTTTCGGGGCATCTAATACACGATTTGTTCCATAAAGAGCTTTGCGAGCTCCATTAAACCATTGACCATAGCCCATTTCATCTTCTTCAGGTAATTCTATCTTTAACGCTGCTTCAAGTGGCCGTCTTATTATTTCCGCCATAGTTAAACGTAACACTGATCCTCCAATGGCATTCTTTAGTTTATTTCTTTGATGCCATGAAGTTAGACGCAATAAAACATGCAAGCTTTTATTGCTATCTATATCTTCAGAGACGCGTTGCCTTTTTGCCATTTGTGCGTGCTTCACTTAAGTCATTGATTCCTAAGCAATATGATTTTGCACCTAAAACCCTGGGCGAACATATTATTAAGCGAAGACTTTTTCTTGGACTGACACAGGCAGAAGTAGGCAAGCTATTCAACGTCACACCATTTACAATTCTTAACTGGGAAAAGGGATACACAGAACCACAAATTTTTCAAATACCGATCTTGATTGAATTTCTTGGCTATGATCCTATCAATTCAATTTCCCATTCTATTGCCGAACATTTATTGAACAAACGCAGGCAATTAGGTTGGACTCAAAAAACCGCAGCCAGGAAACTGGGTGTTGATCCTTGCACTTGGTCAAGTTGGGAATGTGGTGGAACAATTATGACTCATGAACACCGACGTTTGGTTGCTTCATTCCTTGGCATAGCTGAGGAAACAATTAATCAAAAGATGAAAAAGCAGTGGAATGAGCGGCATGGGAAATAAAAGGCAAATTAACTTTATTTGTATAAGTCAGGGTTTTATCTGATCTATTCTGAAGCTCAAGTTATTTGTTGTATAGCCGATCAATAAGTATGGAAGATTTATTGAAACCTTATAATAACTTATTGGTATAAAATGGTAAAAATTCCATTGCTGGCATTATTTATCTTTCTAGCTGGTTGTTCTTCAGAGGAGGAATGGGGACTGATTGAAGAATGTTCTGATGATTTTTATGCTCAGGGAATCTATAGTAAAGAAACTGGCGAAAGAATTACGAAACAATCAGATACGTCCTTTTACCTGCAAACAATTGGTGCGTGTAGGGCTAAGGTCGAGCTGTCTATTGATGGATATAGAGTTCAGCCAAGGATTGAAGAAAATGACCTTGGGATATACCTTTATAAGGAAAGTGGCGGGCTTAAGTCATATCACAAAGAAAAGTTAAAGTGTGAGACAAACCCAGAGGAATGTAGAAAAGATGGCATTGGCAATAAATCATTACTCTTCGGTTTACTTGGTGTCATTGCGTTCCTTTGCATTGGGTTCGCTAGAAACATTTACACTGCATCGTTGAAGAAGGGTTTTAGTTCATTTTTTTCATTTATTCTTAGTGTTTTTGGTGCAATAGGTTTACCAGGATCGTTTGTTTTGATGATATGGTTTTGGTTTAATTATTTAAAAGAACAGCCTCTTTTTACAATGATTTGGTGGATTTTGACTTGTTATAGCCCTTACTTTATATACACACGTTTAAGCCGATTTGTTGGGTATGACATTGATTCTGTTAGTAAAGAATGAAACTATGAATATGTCAAAATTTATATATCTCGCCGCTGTAATTAATTCCGCCATAGATTCCGGTGATTATGATGAAATAACCATTGATGAAGTTAAGGATGAAATACGCAAGCGAAATATACTTCAATACTTAGCTTCCAGAGTTGGAGGCTTTGATTTGAGCATTTTTAACGAACATGACCACGAAGTAGTTTTCGATGACTGGATGGATTATGTCGATACTATAAATGAGTCAAGAAAACTAGGTGTGCGGAATAAAGGACTCAGTCTTGTTATGGCATATATTATCGAGAGCATTGGTATACATGAAGGTGATCGCCCTAATTTACGCTTAGTGTAACCCTATCTCCGTTTGTATAGGTTAGAGCTGCAAGTATATTATTAAATTGAGGAAAACCAAATAAACACGAGAAGTTAATGTGGTTTTGTAGGCTATAGAAATAGCCATTTAGACTTTACTTACTTCACTTATCCTTCCCTTTCTGCAGAGACCTTGCAATAACTTCTGAGACTGCTTTTCGTCTTGAGGCAGCATCTTCTGAATCTGTGGTTTGCTGCACGGTACGCACCTTGTATCCACGCACTACCTGTTCAGTAGGGGTGAATTTTCCAAGACTATCAAGGAACTCAATGATATTCTCAGATGTTATATATCGAACACGCCCCTGATCCTTGGGATCAAGATTTTCTTCCACAAACTTGGCCAGTTTTTTGGTATGTCGCTCTGTTCCCCCAATAAGCACCACTTCTGTGTATCCAGCAGCAAAACACTTTTCCAGGCCGCTTAATTCCCAATCTTTGGTAGTTGTTACCGATACCTGGCAAGCAACCCGTATTTTGTCACGAACCAGCGATACATCGACGCGACCAACACCATCAAGAATCGTTTCTTCTATGGTAGCGCGGAAACCCCGTTCTTCAGCCAATTGTTTAATTAAGTGTTGCAGGTATTTATGCTGACGTCCACCACGGCCAGATTGCGGGATATCCTTTGGTGGCGTTTGTTTTTCCTTTTTGGGTGGAGTGGCTGCTTTAACAGGTGTTTCCGGTATATCTGGTTTTTCCGGCTCAACTGGAACGTCAAATGACTGTGATTGTTCGTTTGTGACCACTTCTTCCCTTTCAGCCTGTGGCGGTACTTTTGGTTTCTGCTGTGTACAATCTGGGAACGATGCCTGCTCTGGAGTCAGTGGTGGCTCACTGAATAGCTCCCGATTACGTTCCAGGAGATCTGCATACTGGGAAGTGGTAATTTTTGGCTGATCTTCCACAAATCCCAGCGGAATGGAGGCTGATAGCGCTTTATTGGTGTAGTTTTTTACATAACAGGCAAATTCCGTTTGTTCCTTCCCTTTTTTCATGCTGAGCAAGAAATTTGCATCAGTACGGAATTCTGAGTCCAGGATACCGGCATCCTTGGCACTCACTCCACCAGCAAACTTGATGGTGGTGGAAGCCAGAACACTAGAACGAAGACCTGCCGAAAGCTGATCAAGATTCTGATGAGCAAAAATGAGTCCTACCCGATATTTTCTAGCTTGATTGAGTAGATGCGAGATGTTGTCATCAAAGTAGTCTTGGGCTTCATCGATGTATACGAAAGCAGACCGCCTGGTATGTGGTGGCATAGCTGCTCGTTGAATGGAAGCTTGAGCAATTAGAGCAATAAAAAACCGTCCAAATATTGCCGCGCCATCCTGGCCCAGCAAATCCTTGGCGGTGTTAATTAGTATGATCTTGCCTTGATTTAGTAATTCAAAGATATCAATTTTATTGTGTGTGTGAGAAAACATTCGTTCCAAGGACAAATTTGATAATACGCCCCACAGCCGAGTCAATATTTGCTTCTTGGTTTCGCCAAACTTCCGTTCAAAGAACTGAGTGGCAAAGAAGTTGCGTGCTGTACCGGTGAGCTTTTCCATGTATGGCTTGAAGCGCTCACCATCCTCCATGAGTTCGCGCAGTGTATGGATGTTGGCATCTGGTATTTCAAGCA
>JAJFMB010000167.1 GCA_021772355.1 Chlamydiota bacterium
GCCAATACAGCCCACATCACAGGCGGTCTCATGGGCTACATCCTAGGAAGACTCAACACCTTTAAATCGCAGCAGCAAAGCAATTAAAACTAGAAATTCAACATAGTTTTCAGTATTATATTTCACCATGAGCGTACGAGACTTAACAATATTAGGCTGTTCAAGCCAACAACCTACCCGATTTCGCAATCACGGAGCCTACCTATTCCGCTGGAATGAAGAGGGACTTCTTTTCGATCCGGGTGAGGGAACGCAACGCCAATTTATTTTTGCAAACATTGCACCTCCAGTAGTCACACGTATTTTCATTTCTCACTTTCACGGTGATCATTGCCTAGGATTAGGCTCCATATTAATGCGCCTCAACCTCGATAAGGTCACACATCCCATCCATTGCTACTACCCGGCAAGTGGAAAGAAATATTTTGATAGACTAAGATATGGAACGATCTATCACGAAACCATTAATGTCATTGAGCATCCCGTAAGCGAGGAAGGGGTTGTCCATGACGATGGTAAATTCTGCATTGAAGCTGCCTTTCTTGAGCATAGTGTAGACAATATCGGATGGAGAATAACAGAGGCCAATACCCGAAAATTCGACAAGAAAAAGCTGGCTACAATCGGTATCAAAGGCCCCATGGTAAGAGAGCTCATTAAAAACGGCAAACTTGTTGTAGAGGGAAATGAAATTCTTCTCGACGATGTCAGCTGGATCAGACAAGGTGATAGCATCGCCTACGTCGTGGATACGCGTTACTGTCAAAAGGCGATCGACATCGCCCGCGATGCAAAAATCCTCCTTTGCGAAGGCACCTACTGCGAGGAACATCATAAACTCGCTTATAACCACTACCACTTAACCGCTAAGCAAGCTGCGACAATTGCTAAAAAAGCAAACGCAAAACAGCTTGTTCTCACACACTTCTCCGCCCGCTATCCCACACTCAAAGAAACTGAACAGGAAGCAAAAGAGGTATTTCCCAATACCCACATTGCAGAAGATTTCAAAACCTTCCCCTTCCCAAAACTTTAAGTCTTTTTTCTGCTTTTCCCCTGAAAGAAAATATGCTATGGTGAAGACTAACTATGCGTAGGAGAAAAAGAGATGTACATTGAAGCTGCTTACCGTTTCTTAGAGCATTTGCGCGCCGTGAAAAATGCTTCCGATCACACCGTCAGAAATTATGCCATCGACTTAAACTCATTAAAAGGGTTCCTAGAAACTACACAGTATCAACATACAAAAATTGATGATATCCCTGACAAAATCCGCTACGATAGCGACTACCAAGAAAGGTGGACTGGAAAAGACAATCTTATCTGCCTCAAAGATATCGACCGCAACACGATCCGCTCATTTCTTGCGCATCTCAATGAAAGTCAGGCTAATAAACGCACGATCGTCCGACGCCTATCATCTCTTAGAACATTTTTCAAGTACTGCTATACACAAAATTACATCAAAGAAAACCCCACCGAAAACTTAGAAACGCCCAAGATCGAAAAGACCGTTCCCTACTCACTCTCCTACGACGAAATCCAAAAACTATTTCAACAACCGGACACCGATAACTTCCTAGGCTTTCGTGATCGCGTCATCATGGAACTCTTTTACAGCTCCGGATTACGTGTTAGCGAGCTCGTCTCTCTTAACCGGGATGATATCGACCTGCCCGGCCTCATGTTAAAAGTGCGCGGAAAAGGAAAGAAGGAACGCACAGTCCCTATCACACAAAACGCAGCTAAATGGATTGTCTCCTACCTCGAACACGCCGAAAGACATGCCGATACGGATGGTCACTCTGCTCAAGTTGATTCTCAAGCTATATTTTTAAACAAGCACGGCACCCGCCTCACGGCTCGCTCAGTGGATAGAAAGTTTGATAAATATTTAACTGCCAGTGGATTAGCCGGAAAGGTCACCCCGCACACCATTCGGCACACCATTGCAACGCACTGGCTGGAAAACGGTATGGATCTTAAAACAATTCAAGTGATACTCGGTCACCGCTCGCTCGCCACCACAACAATCTACACCCAGGTCTCCACAAAACTCAAAAAAGATGTTCACGATCAAGCCCATCCCCATTCGGATATAGAATCCAAGTAACGCGTTTTCTTCCAAGAAGACCTTCCTTGACTTATTATTAATAATTTAGTAGAGTGATTGCTCATTTCACCACAATAATTATTATATTTATGCCTTCAATCACACTTAACGGATTATCAAAAAGTTTTGGAAGTCGCACACTCATTGATGATGTGACAAATAGTTTCAATGAGGGAGACCGCGTTGGATTAACCGGACCTAATGGCTGTGGCAAATCCACTGTATTAAAAATAATTACAGGAAGTGAGTCTGCAACATCCGGGACAATAACGAAACCGGACCGTGTGGGAATATTACGACAGAATATTGAAGACTACCAAGACTTCCGCGTGCTCGATGCTGTTATCATGGGCAATGAACGACTATGGAAAGCCCTTCAAGAGCGGGATGACCTCTATGAAGTGGAAATGACTGATGAAGTAGGGATGCGTCTCGGAGACTTAGAAGGAATAATCGCCGAAGAAGACGGCTACTCTGCTGAATCCAACGCTGAAGAGCTCCTCGAAGGTACCGGAATACCTCAAGAATATTTTGAACAAAAAATGCGCCATATCCCCTCTGACATGCAATTCCGTGTCCTATTATGTCAGGCAATATTTGGTGATCCACAAGCGCTGTTACTCGATGAACCGACAAACCACCTCGACTTAAGCTCCATTCGCTGGCTAGAGAACTTCCTCATGCAGTACCGCGGCGTTCTTATTGTTGTGAGTCACGATAGGCATTTCCTTAATACAGTTTGTACACACATCGCCGATATTGACTACGAAACCATCATCACCTATCCGGGTAATTATGACGATATGGTTATGGCAAAAACATCTGTGCAAGATCGAGCCCAACAAGAAGCAAAATCACGAGAAAAGAAAATTGCGCAACTAAAAGATTTTGTAGCCAAATTTAGCGCGGGTACAAGAGCGAGCCAAGTGCAATCGCGGGTTAAAGAGATCAACCGTTTACAACCGCAAGACCTAAAAAAATCAAACATTCAACGCCCCTACATTGTTTTTTCAACCAGTGAAAAACAGCCCGGAAAAATTGTACTTAAAGCAAATACACTTCAGAAAGCCTTTGATGATCAATCCGTCATCAAGAACTTTTCTTTTGAAATTCATCGTGGTGACAAGGTGGGTGTGATTGGAAGTAACGGTTTAGGAAAGAGTACACTAGTCAAAATGCTCGCCGGGGTATTAGAACCTGACAATGGCTCTGTAGACATTGGTCATCAGGCCATTATCAGCTACTTTCCTCAAAATCACGCCGAAGTGATTGACAAAGGACAGAAAATGAACTCCTTTGACTGGCTGAAAACCCAAAAACCTGACTGCTACGAACAAGATATCCGCAGTGTAATGGGAAAAATGCTCTTTTCCGGTGATGATGCCTTTAAACCTATCG
>JAJFMB010000168.1 GCA_021772355.1 Chlamydiota bacterium
TTTAAAAGCTGCCACGGAATCTTTGGAGGTCGTGTCGGCACAATTAGGATATGAAGCGGGTGTCATAGGAGCGGCGACATTTGCTATTTATGAGCACGCCAAGGGGGATGTATGGGGCAAGAAATAAAAGCTATTTATACAGATGTGGGGGGAGTGTTGCTAACGAATGGTTGGGACACTGCCATGCGCAAAGCAGCTGCTGAGAAATTTGGTTTTGATTATGAGCAAATGAATAAGCGGCATGGGCTTATGTATAGTACGCACGAGCTTGGTAAAATTGATCTCGATACTTATCTTGATTTCACTTTTTTTTACGAGAAGCGCGATTTCACAAAAGAAGAATTTAAACGCTTTATGTACGAACAATCGCAGCCCTATCCTGAAATGCTGGGATTGCTGAAGGCTTTAAAGGACAGGTATAATCTGAAAATTGGAGCGATTAGCAATGAAGGGAAGGAATTGATGAGCTACCGCATCAACACTTGGTTGCTCGATATCGTTGATTTTTTTTGCGTTTCAGGTTTTGTGGGATATCGCAAGCCGGATCCCTCGCTCTTTAATCTTGCAATGGATGTTGGACAAATTCCGAAAGAGCAGGCGGTATACATTGATGACCGTGTGCAATTTGCGGAAATCTCTAGCAAGCTTGGTCTGCGTGGTATTCATCATACCTCATATGAATCGACGAAACAAACACTTGAAACTTTGCTGAAGGAAGGAATGAGCTCATGGGTATAACGGTGATGAGTGCTGATGAGGCGCAAAAAAGAAGCAAGCAGGAGCTTTTTCAGAATTTAGCTAGCAGTGCCGAGGGGATAAGTGATTTAGAGGCAAAAAAGCGGCTTGAAGAGTACGGTCTTAACGCTATTCCGGAGAAAAAAACCAACTCTATCTTAAAGTTTCTAGGCTATTTCTGGGGACCTATTCCCTGGATGATAGAGATTGCGGGTGTTCTCTCTCTAGTTTTGGAGAGATGGCCTGACTTGATTATTATCCTTATCTTGTTGTTTTTCAATGCGATCATAGGGTTTTGGGAAGAGTTCCAAGCGGGGAATGCGATTGAAGCCCTTAAGAAAAAGCTCGCCGGTAAAAGTAAGGTGTTGCGCGACGGTCAATGGATTGAAATTGAAGCCAGCACGCTTGTGCCGGGGGATATCATACGGATCCGCCTTGGTGATATTATCCCTGCGGATGCTAAGATTATCGAGGGAGATTATCTTACAATCGATCAATCCGCATTAACCGGCGAATCCTTGCCTGTCACAAAAAAAACCGATGATATTGTGTATTCCGGGTCAGTGGCAAAAAAGGGAGAAGTTGTCGCTCTTGTCACAGGCACTGGATTAAATACTTACTTTGGGCAGACCGCCAAACTGGTACAATCAGCAGAGTCTAAGTCTCACTTCCAACAAGCTGTGATGCACATCGGGCATTATCTGATCTATTTAAGCTTAGTGTTGGTCGCGATTTTAATAATTGTGCAGATCGAACGGGGTGATGATATCTTACAACTCGTGCAGTTCTCATTAATTTTGGTTGTGGCCTCCATTCCCGTTGCCATGCCGGCGGTGCTCTCCGTGACGATGGCGGTAGGGGCTTTGATGATGGCGCGTATGAAAGCGATTGTCTCCCGGCTTGAATCAATTGAGGAGATGGCAGGGGTTGATATCTTGTGCTCTGATAAAACAGGAACACTGACACAGAATAAGCTACAGCTGGGCGAACCGAAGGTTTTTGGGAAGGTAACTGAAGAGGAAGTTATTCTGGCAGGGGCGCTAGCTTCAAAAGAGGAAGATCAGGATCCGATTGATATTGCCGTCATACATGGTGTCAAAGATATAAAATCCTTAGATGAGTATAAGCAAACCAAATTTATTCCTTTTGATCCTGTGAGTAAAAGAACAGAAGCCACGCTTGAAACGACCCGAGGAAAAGCTCTTTATTGCACTAAAGGCGCCCCGCAAGTCATTTTGGAAATGTGTAATCCGGAAGAAGCTGTGAAAAAAGAGGCTCAGTCTGCTGTCCAGGAATTGGCAAGTCGTGGTTATCGGACACTAGGTGTTGCCCGCAGTTATGATGGCAAAACGTGGAGTTTCTTGGGCTTGTTACCGCTTGCGGATCCTTTGCGTGAAGATTCCAAAGATACCATTAAGCAAGCGCAAGAACATGGTATCGAAGTTAAAATGGTTACAGGTGACAACATTGCGATCGCCAAAGAAATCTCAGGGCAGCTTGGGCTAGGGACTAATATTTTTCCGGCCGAAGAATTACTTGGAAAAAAAGAGGGAGAGATGTTGGCGGATACGGGAGAGCGCGTAGAAAAAGCGGGCGGATTTGCTCAAGTGTTTCCTGAACATAAATTTGGCATTGTCAAAGCTTTGCAAGCGCGCGAGCATATTACGGGGATGACAGGGGATGGGGTCAATGACTCACCTGCCTTAAAGCAAGCTGATGTAGGTATTGCTGTGAGCGGAGCAACAGATGCTGCTCGTGCCGCAGCTTCTCTTGTGCTTACAGCACCTGGTTTATCTGTGATTATTAGCGCGATTGAAGAAGCGCGCCGCATCTTTGAGCGGATGAACAGCTATGCCATTTACCGCATTGTTGAAACATTGCGTATTATGTTTTTTATCGTCTTAACGATTCTGGTCTACAACTTCTACCCCATCACAGCACTGATGATTATTTTGTTAGCACTACTAAACGACTTTCCGATTATGACGATTGCTTATGACAACACATGGCTTGATCCTAAGCCTGTGCGCTGGAATATGAAACGGGTGCTCACGGTGGCCACTATCCTTGGGACCATTGGAGTGATTGAAACCTTTGGACTGTTGATTATTGCTAAAACCTTTATGGGGATAGGGTATGAACAGATCCAATCCGTCGTCTTTTTGAAACTGGTGGTAGCCGGGCATCTCACCCTATTTGTCGCCAGAACAAAACGCCCTTTCTTTATGAGCCCGTTTCCCTCCCCAATATTGCTTTCGGCGATCTTGGTCACGCAAGCAGTTGCTGCGATGATTGTTGGATTTGGTTGGGGGGTGGCTGCCATTCCTTGGATTTGGATTGGCTATATTTGGGCGTACTGTCTTATTTGGATATTTATCGAGGACTTTGCCAAGATTTTAGTCTATCGCCATATGGGACATAAGTAGAGACTACTACGTTTTTTTAAGGCGGCGCTTGACAGGTTTTTTGGCAGGCGTCTCTTTTGCTTTGGAAGCAGTTTTTTTAGGCTCTTTGATGATCCGTTTAGGAGCAGCTTTCTTTTTTGAAGGCTCTTCTTTCTTTACGGACTCAGTTTTTTTAGGTGCTGCCTTTTTGGGTGCCGGTTCTTTCTTCTTTTCAGAGGACGCATGCTGGATTTTTGCAACTTTGTGTCCCTTTAGTTTTTTTTCGGCAACCTCTTGGTCGACTTCGTCCTCAATTTCAAATTCTTTTAGAATCTCTTCTTCATGTTCGAGAAGTTCTTCTTTTGTTGGCTTAGGGATTTTGCCGATCGTTTGCTGCTCTTCTTGAACCCAGCGGCTAGAGATATTGCGCAAAGCAACGAGTTTTTCATTCAAAGATTTTAGAGTCGAGTCGATATTGTCTTTATTTTCAGCTCCATGTCTGCCGGCAAGGAAAGCTTCTTCTGTATCAAATTTTGATGAGAAGGTGAGCGCTGTAGAAAGCGTGACATCGGGAGTAAACAGAAACGGTCTAACAGTTGGAGGGACAGTTGTAAAGATATCGATTGTGTACTGTGGCTCTAGTTCTGTTTTAGCAGCTTGCTTAGGAGGTCGACCTCGCTTGGGGCGGGGATTAAGGGCTTCGTTAGAGTAGTAGGTTTTAGCTTTTGTTGATAACGTTTTGCGTGCCGCAGCGATATCTTTGCCCACCTTGCTTTCAAAGAGGCTTTGCTTCACTTTTTCTAAAAGATTTTTTGTGAGGTCGATATCTTCTTCAAAAACGAAATGAAAATTCTGCTGGCGCAACCATTCAATAATGCGAATACGGGAGCGTTCTTGGTAGTACTGCTGCCACTTCTCAAATTCCGCATGGTGGTCATAAACAAACTCAAGGAAATTTTCCCTCGCTTCTTTAGATTGGATAATTTCAATCAGTTTCTCTTTTGTATCAATATCATAAACTTTTTCATGTACAAAACCTTCCATAATTTTTTTGGTTTCGTAAAAAGTAAATTTGGGAATTAGGCAATAACGTTCGATGTTGGCAACAATTTCTTTTTCTAAAATTGTCAAATCATCATTCGATTTGTCCAAGTCGACATAGACGATAAACCCCTCGACTCTGTCGAGATAAAAATCCCGCTCGTCGTTAGACTTGGCAAACGCTTCCATTAAGCGATGGCAATTAAGGATCAAAGGGTTTTGAGCTTCAGGATAGGTTTTTGTCGGCATGAAAATTCCTAGATGATTTTTTAACGATTTTACAGATAAACTCTGTTCCCTTCAAGAGAAAAGGGAATTTCTTCGAGAAACTTGGCAGGTCCGGTTAAGGAGATAGAGGATAATTGATTTCCATTTGTCTGAAAAGAGACAGTTAAAGGTTCTCGGGATGGAGGATAGAGAGTTATGGGGGAGGGAAGTTGTAGTATTTTGTTGGCAACAACCGCTGCTGCCAATGCGCCTGTTCCGCATGCTTGAGTGATTTTTTCAACGCCTCTTTCGTATGTGGCAAAAATAAGACCTTCTTCATGAGAAGGTGTTACGAAAGTGACATTTGTTCCCTCCGGAGAAAAGGCTGTGTGATGTCTGATTTTTGGGCCAAGGTGTTGCGGTGCAGAAAAAAGAACAGCATGAGGCACACCCGTATTGAGAAAATGCACGTGAATGGACTCATCACCGATGGTGAGAGGAAGGTTCCATTGGATTCGGGTAGGGGGTGGAAGATCTACGGTGACAGTATCTCCTTCGATCCTAGCAGAAACGTTGCTACCAAGAGTCTCAAGAGTGATTTGTTTTGAGGAACTAATCTTTTGGTCTTTGAGATATTTAACAGCGCAACGGACTCCGTTTCCGCACATTTCCGCCTCAGAGCCATCAGCATTAATGATACGCATTTTGAAATCAGCAGACTCTGAGTTTTCTAGGAGCAAAATGCCATCTACATCGTGTTTTGAACAGAGATAGGAAACAGTGCTTTTGTCTGTAAGGGGAAAAATGGGTGTGCGATGGTCTATGACGATAAAAGCATTGCCACACCCGGAATATTTATGACAGCTCTTTATATGATGTGGCGATGCCATCCAGTAATTTAAATTCAAGAGCTTCTTTTGCGGATAGCCATGTGTCTCGGTCAATTGCTTTTTCAATTTCCTCTACCCCTTTACCTGTTGCTTTGACATATATCTCGACTAGTGTTTTGCGGGTCTTTAAAATTTCTTTAGCTTGGATTTCCAAGTCTGTTGCTTGTCCGGTAATCGTTCCACCTAGCATAGGCTGGTGAATCATGATGCGGGAATTTGGAGTTGCAAAACGGCGGCCTGGTTCAGCGCAAAGAGAAAGCACTGATCCCATTGAAGCAGCAAGGCCTGTGATCAACGTGGTCACAGGGGAAGTGATCATTTTTACTTGATCCCAAATGGCAAAGCCGGCATCGACCGAACCCCCTGGGCTATTAATGATAAAAAGAATGGGTTTTCCGGGATCCCTTAATTCTAAATACCATAATTTTCGAATGATGTCCTCTGCTGAATCTTGCATCACAGCATTAGATAAAAAGATGCGCCTAGAATCTAAGAGGGTCGCTTCAATTTTGCTTGTTAGGTCGATATAGGGAATATTCTCGCTATTTGATTCTTTTGCCATTACAGACTCCAGGTTGGTATAAGTTCTTATGCCGCATTATGTAACTTAGCGTGTCTTTTTTCAAGATTTAAAGAACTGTGAAGCGCGCGTTCCAAGCAATGCGATGCCAAGTACAGTTAGAATTGGACTAGAAACTCCAAGAATTACGACCGACAATGGGAAATTGATTGCTTTTTGCCAAGTGGCAAGAGGTTTTGAGTTCCAAGGAATAGGGTTCCAAGCAAACTTTAAGATTCGCTTCATCAAGGAAGATATTTTTTTATCTAAGGGTTGAGCAGTAGGAGAATTTTCATCAGATGTCTCTGTTGTTGATGGTAGAGTTTCTTGAGTTTGAATAGTGGCAGCGGTTTTTAGAGCTGCCATCTTTTGTTGATGTTTGAACTCCATTTGCTGCATTTTTTGCTGATGCTCTAATTCACTTCTTTTACTTTCTGCTTGAATTTTTGCTTTTTTAGCGGCTGCATCTTGTTCGGTGTGTTGCATTTTAGCCTGGTAATCTTGCTCTATTTGGGCTAGCTGTCTTTGTGCTGCGCTCGTTGTAGTTGTTTGAACCGTGTTGATAAATGCTTGGTTTGCTTTTTCTTGTTTCTGCAAGAATTTTGCATTAGCTTTGTCCATTTCTGTTAGTTCAGCTGCAGATTGTTCCTGGAGGTCTTTCCGTTCTTTGGCGTAACGCTCTTTTTGCTCTTTAAGTTGTTGATCTAGTTTTTCTTGTAATTCTCTTGTTTCCCGCTCATTTTGCGCAGTTTGCTCTACGGTTTTTCTTTGATTTTCTTTTTTGCTTTCTTCAAGTGTTTGAACTTGAAAAAGAGGTTTTTGATTAGGTTGAGTCTGAACTTGTTTTCTTTGTTTTTTTTCAGGTTCGTTGTTATTGGATTTTGCATCTTGGCTAAGTGGAGAGGAACCCTCTTGATCTGATTGATTTTTTGGACTCTCTTTTTCCTTTGTCGAACCTAGTGAGGTAGATTTTATATCGGACTGAGAAGGATTCTGTGATTTTGGCTCACGAGATTCTCTTGACCCTTGATGAATTCCTTTGGCAATTTGGCGGAGATTTTCACTTATCTCTGCGACTGTTAGCTCGACCAGTTCTCTAGTATCACTTAAGTCTTGGAGTTGCTGATTTTTTTCCCTTTCTAGGTCTGCTTTTGTGGAATAACAAATTAATAGTTCTTCTTTCTCAAGAGGTTGTTTGACCAATTCTGTTTTACCAGCGTCAAGATTGGTTTTTCTGGTCACTTTTTCTTTTGCCTTGTGAAAGCTAACCGAAAACCCGTATTCAAACTGGGATAATTCCTCTTTGTGCGTTGGAGGAATACGGAACTCTTTTTCGACGGTTTCACTATTTTTTTCATAAACGATCTTAATTCTATCATCAGAAGGAAAGGAGAGTTTTTTTATGTCGTATTCTTTAATATTCCCCTCTTTTTGGACACGATATTTGCAGACTGGTGAAAATTCGGAAGAATATAGCTCCCTTCTCCTTGGTGCTCCTTCAGAGGGGGTGACTCTTGGTGCTGTAAAAGAGGTAATATATCCATTAACCATATCATTTTCTCCTATATTAAAGAAAAAGATAGTAACGTAATTCATATTATTTGTCAAATAAGTTAATTATAAACTTTTTTTTATAATTAACTAAAGATCATCTATTCGAGAATTTCAATCTCAGGGTAAAGGGGGAATTGTTGAAGAAGATCTTTAGTACGGGAGTTTGCCTTTTCAACAGTGGAGGGTTCGGTCAGGAATTTCGCTTTGCTCGGTTTGCCCGTTTTTTCGACGGTAGCGGGTTTGGTGTTTTTTAAGATGGAAGCGATGATAGATGCGACCTCTTTCATCTCGCTTGGTCCCATGCCGCGGGTGGTTAGGGCGGGAGTGCCAATTCTAACACCTGACGTGTACCAAGGTCCATTTTTGTCAAACGGGATGGCGTTGCGGTTTACAGTGACACCGGCATCGCGTAGTGCGATTTCAGCCTGGCGACCGGTAATTCCCAGGTTGCTGAGGTCAACGATTAACAGGTGGTTATCTGTGCCGTCAGTGACGAGTTTTAAACCTTCATTGCGCATAGCTTCTGCCAAAGCACGAGAATTCTCGACGATTCGTGTGGCGTAGTTGCAAAATTCCGGGGTATTAGCTTCTTGGAAGGCGACCGCTTTGGCGGCGATCACATGAGGAAGGGGACCTCCTAATACAAGCGGGCATCCTTTTTGCACAGTTTCTGCAAACTCTTCCTTACACATAACAAAGCCTCCGCGCGGACCACGCAAGGTTTTGTGGGTTGTCGAGGTGATGATATGAGAGTAGGGAACAGGGTCATATTCACCTTGCAAGACTTTGCCGGCGACAAGTCCTGCAAAGTGTGCCATGTCTGTCCAAAGAACGGCCCCGACAGCGTCGGCGATTTCGCGCATCTTAGCAAAATTTATTAAACGGGGGTATGCCGAATAACCGGCTAATAAGATGAGCGGCTTCTCTTTTTTTGCTTGTTCAAGAAGAGTTTGATAGTTGAGAACACCCGTTTCAGGGTCGATATCGTAAACAACAGAACGCATCATTTTGGAGGAAACGTTGTGACGGTAGCCGTGGGTTAGATGGCCCCCGGAATTTAGGGACATGCCCATCATGGTTTGATTGACTAGCTGTTGCCTGATTTTTTCATACTCTTCAGGAGAGAGCTCATCCAATTTTTTGTCTGAGAATTTCTCAAGTTCATTATTTTGTATGCGCTGTACCAAAATTGCCCAAATTGCGACCATATTGGCATCTGCCCCTGAATGGGGTTGAACATAGGCATAGTCGCAGCCAAATATTTGTTTTACCTGTTCTTGAGCGAGGTCTTCAACAGCGTCTACATTTTCACATCCGGCATAAAAGCGATGGTGAGCATAGCCTTCTGCATATTTATCGGTGAGGAGGTTTCCCATGGCAAGTTGTACTGATAGGGAGGAGTAGTTTTCAGACGCTATGAGCTTAAGATAGGAGCGTTGGTCTGAAAGCTCCTGTTTAATGCTATTTGCAACAGAAGGGTGTGTCACCTGTAGATGATCTAAAGCGGCTAGGTAGGCAATGGCAGCGAAATTGTGTTGGTTGGTAGCGTTTTTTTCTAGATAGCGTGACAAGTATCCCATGTATATCCTCTAAATATTTTACTTTTGCTATCTTATCCCGTTTTTCTCTAATTTTTCCACGGTTTTTTCTCTAAGTAAGGTGGTTATCTATTGTGGTTAATTGAAAAAAAGGCTATTATTCACTCCAAATCATGACTAAATTACAAAATTATTTGTTTAAACGAAAAGGAAGATCATGCAAGAAGCGTTAAAACCTATCTTGGAGATTCAAGAATTTGATATGCAGATGATACAGCTGATGCGTCTGAAGAAAGAGCGTCTCAAAGAGCTGGACAATATCAATTCCGTTAAAAACGATCTCCGTCACCAAGTGGCTGTAAAAGAAAATGCGATTATTGACCTAAAAAAAGACATTCGCATCGGTGAAGGGGAAGTTGAAGAGGTAAAAGAAAAATTGAGTAAGCTTGAAGCGCAGCAAGCATCAATTAAAAAAGTTGAGGAATTCAATGCTTTAAGCCAAGAAATGTCGCAAACTGAGAGAATGCGCGCTAACAAAGATCAACAGCTGAGCGATATCTATGATAAGTTGACAGATGAGGAAGATACTCTGACTAATCTAAAGCAGAGCTTGGATTCTACCGTAGAAAGTAGCAAGGTTTTAGAAACTGAAATCTCAGAAAGTATCGAGCGTATTAATGCTGAAGGGCGGGAGCTTAAAGAAAAGCGCGACGCTATTGTTGCAACAGCTGAATCCGAGACTTTTCGTATTTACGAGCGCCTGCTCCGCAACAAAAAAGATCGTGTCGTTGTACCGATTGAAAATCGCTGCTGCAGTGGATGTCATATCATGATCACAGCTCAAGATGAAAACTTGGTGAGAAAGGGTGAGCGCCTTATTTTCTGCGAACACTGCTCCCGTATTCATTACTGGCCGGAAAGCGAAGTGCTGGAAGAAGCAGCTGTCACACCAACAAAGCGTCGCCGTCGCAGACAGGTAAAGGCAACCTAATCCATTTCGTAACAATGGGAAGAGAAGCAGTCGCTCTTGTAAGAGATTTCTCTTTACAAGAGAGGAAAGTCCGGGCTTCATAGAAGAGGATACCAGTGAAATACTGGGGGCCGCAAGGCTACGGAAAGTGTCACAGAAAACAGGCCGCTGTTTTAAACAGACAGGATGAAAATGCTTGCTTTATGAGTAAGCCTCACTTGGAGAGATTCAAGGAGTGATAAACCCTATCCGATGCAAGATCCGACCAGAGTAATACAGCTCTTCCGCTGTGCTCTTGGTGATCGCTTGAGGATTTTGGCGACAAAATCCCTAGAGGAATGACTGCTCGGCAGTGCTTAGCGCTGGACGACAGAACCCGGCTTACCCTCTTCCCATGTTGCTTTTTCTTTTGAAATTGTGATTTACAAAAATAACTTTTCTTTGTTATTATCTAACTCTTTTTAATACAAAAGAGGTTGTTATGTGTAGTTTAACCGGAACTTCGGATTTATCTAATTTACTTCAGAAGCCTTTTATTTTGTGTGAGAAGGAGTTTCATAAGAACATTTCTTCCATTAAAGAATCTACAAAGTCACCAGCTGTAGATGTTAAAACTGTAGCTTTAGCTGCTATTAAACTTATTTCTGCTGCATTTTTGATTGTATTAAGCTTTGTGCCTTATCTAGCCGGAAAATTGGTAGCAACCGTGCTGTCACCAAAAAATGATAGTACAGATTTACGCCCCATTAGGGATCAAGTTTTTCAATCAGAAGGCTCTGCTGCATTTTTGAAGGATGGTTTTGCTGATACAAAAACGGGTAAAGGTCGCTCTTGGGCAGAGTTTAGAGGTTCGTGCGGTTAATGATTAATTATTTAGGTTGATTAAGGTAGGATATTTGGTTTTAGTAAGTACTGACACATATATTCAACAGTTTAATGCTCAGCATCACAGCTTTTCTCCGCTGTTGTGGATGCATGACAATCCCACTACCTTAAAAGTGATGCAAGTGGCCGGTGTTGTTCTGGGAGCAGTGGCATTTGCTGCGTTGCCGCTTACAGCCGCGATTACAGTGGCAACTGTCACTATTGGTGCAGCTCTTGGGAGTTGGCTTTGTCAAAAATATCTTACTTCGTCTCATCATCCTATGACAGAACATGCCTATCAAGAGGGGAGTTGTGAAGCCGGCAGGCTCTATTACCGCGGTGACCTTCCTATACTGGAGCTAAACACTCAGGAGCCGGTCAAGGCGGGAGAAGCGCATGGCTATCTGCTTGGATCTGCGATTCATGAATTAAAAAGTCATTTAGATCTTGTACGGCACACTGTTTTGCGTGAGCCACGAGCCTGTGAGTTGCGAGATATTCTTAATGAGGTGCGAGAAAAAATTCCTCAAGAATATATAGACGAAATGGAAGGGGTAGCCAACGGCTACAACCGTTGGGCGCAGGAAGCTGGCAAGACGGCACGACTCACGCTTGATGATGTTGTACTTATGCATCTTATTCCCGACTCAAAACATTTTCACCCAAAGCAAGTGAAATCACATCAAAATGAGTTGCTCGGTGCGATGGCGTGCACATCTCTATTGCAGCGTGGTACATCTGATGAGGGTGTGATTTTTGGCCGCAATATGGACTGGATTCCATTTGGTGATGGCGGAGGTAAAAGCCTTCTTATCGTTTGGAAGCCGGAAAATGTCGCCGCCTTAGGTGTCCCGGGAATGATCGGTGTGATCACAGGATGGAATCAGAAACGACTCACCTTAGCCATGAATGTATCACCCGGAGAAACTACCGAGGTGCGAGGGCTTCCTGCAATTCTCTATAATCGTTTAGTCCTATCTGAAGCTTCTACAGTTGCCGAAGCTAAGAACCTAATGGAAAGGGTACGCCCTTTAGGTCCTTATCATATGACCATTGCCGATGCTGAGGAGGAAGCAGCCGCTATCTCTTTTTATCAGGATGCGGATGGTAAAGACTTTACTCGTAGTCTTGAGGATGATCAATATCTTCCCGTCCTCAATTGGTGTTATCCTGCTTGCGAGGGAGGTTATTTCAACAGTTCAGGTCGTGATAAGCTTCTTAATCAGTATATGAAGGGTGCAAAAGAGCGAGTAGATCATATCGAAGGGCGAAAACTTATCAACAACGCTCTTGCAATCGCTCCTCTCGTCAATTCTCGAATCACCATGCACAGTCTCGTTATGCTTCCTAAAGCCGATGAAGTGGAACTTAATTGGGACAACGGCTTTGCTGCTTCTAATCCCCGTCAACATTTAGCTTTGACTGAAGTCTTCTGATAAGAATATCTTTTACTTTCCTCTTTGGATAGCTTCGAAGAACTCTCTGCGGAGCAGTTCATCTCTACGGAAGTCGCCGCGAAGGGCGTTTGTGACGGTGTGGCTTTTGGTGTCTTCGACGCCGCGGGCGATCATACAAAAATGTTGAGCAGTGATGGAAACTGCAATATGTTCTGTTTCGAGCACTTCGGCTAGTTTGTCGGCAACTTGCGCTGTTAGGCGCTCTTGTAACTGAGGTCTTTGTGCATAGTATTTGACGAGGCGGGGGATTTTGGAGAGTCCAATCAATTTTTTGTTGGGAATATAGGAGATGTATGCAGTGCCGGGAATGGGAAGAAAGTGGTGTTCACAGGTGCTGCAAAATTCTGTTTTGACGAACACCATATTACTTTGGTCGCTTTGTGTTGAGGGGTTATCAAACAGGGTCATATTTGGAAAATTTCCACTCTCCAACCCTGAGAAAATCTCATTTACATACATTTCTGCGACACGGCGTGGTGTATCACTTAAAGAATCAAGAGTGAGGTCTAAATCAAGTACTTCCATGATTTCACGGAAGTTTTCGCTAATTAATGCAATTTTTTCTTCATTGCTCAATGTTCTATTTTTGTGTGTGGGATAGGGGGTGATCACGTTACTCTTCATAACAATCCTTTTCGTGCAGACTTCTTTGTCTGTGAATTTCTGCTGCCGTTATAGCAAAAGCATTGGCAACGTTAAGGGAATTTTTGTGTCCGCGCATGGGTATGGAGACGATATGATCGGCTTTTTGTAAAATTTCATCAGAGCAGCCATACTCTTCGTTACCAATAATGAGCGTAAAAGTTTGGGGAAAGATAAAGCGGTGTAGCGGGGTGGCCTCGGGACTTGTTTCTAGGGCAATAAGAGGTTTGGGAAGTTCGTCAAGGGAGGTGTAGGAAGCAGTATTTACCCACTGATGAGCGTTCATGGATGTTTTAATTACTTGCGGATGGTTAAGTTTGGGCGTTTGTGCCGAGAAATATAATGTTCCCAATGAAAGCGCCTCACATGTTCTGACAATACTACCGACGTTATGGGCAGAGCG
The DNA here is from genome assembly GCA_021772355.1 of Chlamydiota bacterium. GTDB lineage: Bacteria > Chlamydiota > Chlamydiia > Chlamydiales > JAJFMB01 > JAJFMB01. The sequence goes on from JAJFMB010000168.1 coordinate 13,245, forward strand.
GATATGATCGAGGTAGATAGCAATTGGCCAGGGTTCAGCTCCTCGAGCTTTATCTCCCTTTTCAATTAACGGAAGTAGGCTATGTTCTTGTAGTTGCTGTCTCGCTTGATTAAGGTGCCAGTGGTATTGATTTGAAATTGCTTGCGGTGTGGGATTTTCGAGGGGATCGGCATTGATCCAAGTTTGCAAACTGTTATAACTTTGAAGTAAGTGTGGTTCTTTGTTTTCGTATAGAGAACGTAACATTTCGGCACACTTTTTATGCTGTCTTTCAGGAGAAAGTGTGAGGAATTTACGCTTTGTGAACATGCTTATGCACTTTTAGTTGCTAGGTATTCTTCCAGGTTGCCGTTAAAGAAATGAATACCGTCATCTTCAAAAGCGATGATTTTTTCTGCAACATTATCGATAAGGTCACGGTCATGGCTCACAACAATGACTGTTTCTTTGTATTGCTTCAAGCCACTGCCTAATGCGGATACGGCTTCGAGGTCCAAGTGGTTGTTGGGCTCATCCAGAATGAGGACATTTTGATCGATAAGCATCATTTTTGCGAGAATAAGTCGGGCTGTTTCCCCTCCGGAGAGAGTGCCGATAGGTT
>JAJFMB010000169.1 GCA_021772355.1 Chlamydiota bacterium
TTAAAGAATACAATGCCCCACCGCAATTTGAAGTTCCACAATGGCTCAAAGGGGAACAGTTCTATCGGAAATCGATAGAGCAGCTAATGCATGAAGAGCCACACGCAGAACCTTCCTTACTGTTTCAACTTTCAAAAATGATCCCTGAGCAATCACTTGTCTATCTCGGCAACAGCTTACCTATACGAGAATGGGATTTGGCAGCTGATGCCAAACCATTCCAAGTTTTTGCAAATCGCGGTCTAAACGGAATCGACGGGCAAATTTCCACATTTTTAGGTCTTTGTCAAAGCGAAAAAGAAAACTGGGGTCTTTTTGGTGATCTGACCACCTTATACGATATGGCAGCACCCTGGATCATCCCTCAATTGGAGAGCCACAATCTCAACATCTGTGTGATCAATAATGGAGGCGGTAAAATTTTTAAGCGGATGTTTCCCGAACGTATTTTTCAAAACCCTCACCACCTTTGTTTTGAATCTCTTGCAAAATTTTGGTCACTCCAGTATCAAAGATGGAGTTTAATACCGGCAAGCAGTCGGTTAACAGGACCTCACTTAATCGAAATCATCCCTGACAATGAGGCAACAGAGCGTTTTTGGAGCAAAATACCACGATGAATATCTACACTTTACACGGCTTTCTCGGATCACCCCGCGACTGGAACTCAATTATAGAAGGGCACCATGTGGATCTTTTCCAACCTCCGCTGCTTGATTTTTCCACGTGGGCTCAGAACTTTAACACTCAAGCGAAACAAAACACCGACTCCAAACGAGTTCTTATTGGATACTCTCTAGGAGGTCGGTTAGCGTTATACGCGCTCGACCAAGATCCTGAAATGTGGGATGCTGCTGTTATCATTTCAACTAACCCCGGCCTTACCTCCGAAGAAGCAAAACAAGCCCGCAAAGAACACGATGAAAAGTGGGCAAAACGTTTTGAAACAGAAGAGTGGGACAGCTTAATGCGCGCCTGGAACGGGCAAGGTGTATTTACCAATACGATGGAACGGCATGAAAAGGACTACTCTCGAGAAGTCCTGGCAAATTCTTTACGACAGTGGTCGCTGGGAGGGCAGAAAAACTTTTTTCCACGCTTATCCGAACTTTCTTTACCAATCTTATGGATAGCCGGGCAAAATGATGACAAATTTGCAACACTTGCCCAAAGTGTCACGTTGCAAAATCCGAAATCAAAAATATGGATCGCACCCGACGCAGGGCATCGCGTTCCCTGGGAGCAAACCGAAGCCTTTCAGAAAGAAATTACCACATTTTTAGGAGAGACAAAATGACTGCGACCTTAACCCAAACTTGGGAAATGATCAAGTCCTACAAAGATATAAAATTTGAAAAAACTGCTGACGGCATCGCCAAGGTTACGATCAACCGTCCTCACGTACGAAACGCCTTCAGACCCGAAACCGTCATGGAAATGCAAGAAGCTTTTGACACTTGTAAAAACGATCCCTCTATAGGTGTTGTCATTTTAACCGGTGAGGGAAAGGAAGCGTTTTGCTCGGGCGGCGACCAAAAAGTGCGTGGCGACGAGGGATATGTTGGAAGTGACGGCATTCCCCGCCTCAATGTGCTCGATTTGCAGAAGCAAATCCGTTCGCTACCAAAGCCCGTGGTCGCCATGGTCGCCGGTTATGCGATTGGTGGAGGTCATGTACTTCACATTATCTGTGATCTTACGATTGCAGCAGAAAATGCAAAGTTTGGTCAAGTGGGCCCTAAGGTCGGCTCTTTTGATGGAGGGTTGGGAAGCAGCTATCTCGCACGGATTGTTGGCCAAAAAAAAGCGCGCGAAATTTGGTTTCTCTGTCGCCAATACAATGCTGAAGAAGCATTGGACATGGGGCTTATCAACTGCATCGTTTCTAACGAAGAATTAGAAAGTGAAACTCTCAAGTGGTGCCGCGAAATGCTAGAGCACTCTCCACTGGCGCTGCGTTGTCTGAAAACAGCCATGAATGCCGATTGCGACGGACAAATCGGATTACTCGATCTTGCCGGCAATGCGACTCTTCTTTATTATATGTCAGAAGAGGCGCAGGAAGGGAAACAAGCTTTCTTAGAAAAAAGAAAACCTGACTTTAGCAAATTCCAACGACTACCTTAAAGGCTCACTATGCAAGACACACAAATTGCGATTCAGAAATGGAAAGTTTGGCTATTAGCCATAAGACCCAAGACGCTCACAGCCGCTTTAATTCCGGTTGCTGTAGGTGTCGCATTAGCAACTACGCAATGCCTAGAGATTAATTGGTTTTTAGCGTTGCTTTGTTTAATGTGCGCTTTTTCCATTCAGATTGGCTCCAACTTAATCAATGATGCTATCGACTTTAAAAAAGGTGCTGATACCGAAACACGTATTGGACCAACCCGCGTAACACAAAGTGGTTTACTAAAACCGAAAGAAGTGATGATAGCCGGGCTTGGTAGTTTGTCGCTCGCGATCCTCTTTGGTATCCCTCTTGTCATCGCTGGCGGCAGCGCAATCTCCTTCCTGCTTGTCATTTCAGTCTGCTTGGCCTACCTCTACACTGCCGGCCCGTTTTCTCTTTCTTATCTGGGACTTGGAGAGATTTTTGTCTTTCTCTTTTTTGGACTTGTTGCCACAGCCGGCGCCTGTTATATTCAAACACACACGGTGACACTGTCGTCTCTTGTAGCAGGAACACAGATAGGATTCCTTGCCACCCTCATTATTGCGATCAACAACTTGCGCGACCATCAAAACGATGCAAAAGCAAACAAAAAGACAATTGTAGTCAGATGGGGACCAACTGCCGGCCGTTTAGTCATCACATGCTGTGCTTTCGCTCCATTCTTCATCAATGTGTACTGGTTTTTTCAAGGTCACCTTGCTGCGGGATTATTGCCAATGGTAACACTACCTGTCGCTATGGCCCTAGTCAGAAGCATTTGGCAGGTCGATCCTCATCCTATTTATAATCGCTTTTTCGGTTTTGCAGCGCTGCTTCACCTACTTTTCGGTTTAATGCTGAGCGGAGGCTTGCTGTTGTAATGAAAATAGCTGTCCATCATTATGAACTTAACGCGTTGGGTTCTCTCAACAGTAAGTACAAAAAAACCCTGAGACAAGGGGCTTTGCTACGTGTTACGTTTGAAGATGGTCTTATCGGTTATGCCGATTGTCATCCATGGGATATTCTGGGTGATCCGGCTTTAGAACAACAACTTAACTTACTTGCATGTGAAACAACGACT
>JAJFMB010000170.1 GCA_021772355.1 Chlamydiota bacterium
TCGCATCATGACCTGTTCGATCCTACCTCCACAATAGCCTGCAAGCCCTCCCCACATAACACCGATCAGTAGATCAATAGCCGCTGCGATCAGCCCGATGGCAAGTGATAGACGTGCGCCCGTCCAGGTGCGCGTAAACAGATCGCGACCAAGTTCGTCGGTGCCAAACCAGTGCTGCCACGAGGGAGGCTGATTTTTCATAACGAGATTAGTTTCATTGCAGGAGTAACCGGTTAGCATAGGGCCGATACATGACAAGAGAATGATCAGAGAGAGAACGGTGATGCCAATAAGAGTGTTTTTTTTCATAATCGGCTCTCCTTAACTCTTGGATCCAGCGTCATATAGAGAAGATCCATTAGAAAGCTAAGACATAGGAGGAGCACACTGTAAAAAAGCGTAAGACCAATGATTACAGTATAGTCGCGGTTGCCGACGCTGGTCACAAACCAATGCCCTAAACCGGGGAGAGCGAAGATATTTTCTATGACAAAGCTGCCAACTAAGATGTTAGTGATTAAAGGGCCAATATAGGGAAGGAGGGGTGTAACTGCCGGCGGAAGTGCATGCTTAATGATGATTTTCCAGGAGGAAAGGCCTTTGATTTTGGCTGTGTGGATATACTGTTCGGTCATGACATTCAAAAGGTGTGAGCGCGTAAGACGTGCAATAAAGGCGGTAGGGTGAGCGGCAAGGGCAAGAGCGGGGAGAACGGTATGACTCAATGTTCCCCAGCGCGCAATCGGAAACCATCCAAGTTTAAGGGCTAACAAATACTGGAGGAAAGTAGCGATCACAAAACTGGGAATAGAGATTCCAAGCGTAACAAAACCGACAGTTGAAACGTCTTGCCATTTATGTTGATTGAGGGCTGCAATTGTTCCGAATGCGATTCCGCACGACAATGCCAAAAAGAGTGCTTCTAATCCTAGGAGTGCAGAGACTTTAAAGCCTTTGGCTATGATCGCATTAACAGAAGTGCCCGGATACTTAAAGGAGGGTCCCAAATCTCCTTTAAGAACAGCCTTTAGGTAATTACCATATTGCACAAGCCACGGATCATCGAGACCGTAGTGTTTGCGCAAGCTTTCATGAACCTCCTTAGGAAGGGCCTTTTCATCGGAAAAGGGATCGCCCGGGATTGCCTTCATAAGAGCAAAGGTGACCGTTACGATAATCCCTAAGGAGATGCATAGCTGTACAAATCTATTAATGGGTATATTCTTCAATATAGGCATGTTTAAAATCTAAGTAGCCAAGCTCAGAAAAATAGACATCGCTCACATTCTCATTTTTCATGTAGTTGTAACTCGCATGAAAGATAGGTGCAACAGGCATGTCATTCATTAAGATTCTTTCTGCGCGACGTAAAATATTCATGCGGTTTTTTGGATCGTTTACACGAGCCGATAAATTGAGGAGGTCGATAAACTGTTTATTTTCCCATTGAGAACTATTGGTCGAATTGTTTTTGCTCTTGAATATTTCCAAAAAGTTAATGGGATCGCGGAAATCGCCGTACCAACTTCCCATACCGAGCGTGTACTCTCTTTTGCCAATACGATCAAAGTACAGTTTGGACTCGCAATGGTCAAGCTGTACGTCGATACCAAAAGCCTCATGCCATTGTTGTTGCACAGCTTGCGCAATTTTGTGATTTCTTTCAGTTGAAACATAAGAAAGAGAGATTGAGGGAAGTTCTTCTGCTGAGAGTTGCATCTCCTCTAAGCTCTCTTGAAATAACTTTTTTGCAGCGCCCATCGAAAATTCCTCGAAGTAAGGAAGTGCTTGCAGTCCGTAAGAAAGAGGGACAACCCCTGTTGCAGGAGTTTGGTTTCCTTGAGTGACATGTTCTACAATGTCGTGACGGTTGACGGCAAGGCTAAAAGCTTTACGCATTTTTTGGTTGGTAAAAGGAGCTTTTTCCGTATTGAAGACAAACCATTGAGTACCAGCGCCGGGAGCCACCCCTAAACGGTTTTCTTGCTTCAAGGTGGCAAGTGCATCGACGGGGATTGTTGAAAGAGGAGAGCCGATCCAATCCACTTCATTTGCAGCATACATTTGCAGAGCAGTATTAGGATCCAAAATCATAACGATGATTTTATCTAGTTTGACCTGATCTGCATCCCAGTAGAGAGGGTTTTTTACGGCTTCCACTTCAGAGCGTTTTTCCCAATGTCCAAGCTGATAGGCACCATTGCCAATGAATGGTTGTGAGGTGTCGCTTGCCCAAACAGGATGCACTGGACAAAATGGATGAGTGCTTGTCAGTTCGAGAAAATAAGGTGTTGGATCACTGAGTTCCACCACAAGAGTCTGGCTGTCGATGGCATTAATCGCTACCTCGTCAACCGTAATAGCTCCCTCTTTTGCTTCCTTTGCCCCTTTAATCATATAAAACTGGTAGGCATTAGGAGCAGGAAAATCAGGGCTGAGTAGTGACTTCCATGACGATGCAAAATCATAAGCAGTCACAGGATCGCCATTTGACCACGTGCACTCTCGCAAATGAAACGTATAAGTTTTGCCATCGCTTGAGATATTAGCTTCTCTTGCAACGCCGGGAACCAATGAGCCGTCCTGTGCGCGGTTGATCAATCCCTCGTAAAACATTTTGATGTATGTCACGTTGACAAGACTTCTTGCCATCCTAGGGTCAAGCGTTTGAGGATCCTCTTCGCTGCTGATCCGCAGCACCGCCTGTTTCTCCTCAGCTTCCGGTTGTTCCTGCTGTCTGTCACAGCTCACAGTTAGCGTTAGCAAGAGCATTAGAGAAAGTAATTTTGACAGCGACATACAGCGACTCCTTTTTTCGACTATTTAAAAGGAGGCGACGGGTTTTAGTAAAGCAACTTTTATTGGACAGACTGCGTTGGAGAATTCTTGCCTGGATCTTTGCGCAAAAAAGGCACATTTTTGAGTGTTTGCGTTCTTGCAAATAGCG
>JAJFMB010000018.1 GCA_021772355.1 Chlamydiota bacterium
TACGGTGAAAAGGCTGTTCAGCTGCTTTACGGTGACGATATGCTCAGCAAAGTTGTTGGGGCGCCGCTTCTCCATGCATCTGCTAAGATTCCGTTTCTCTCTCACCTTTATGGGTGGTGGCAGTCTCAGAGCTTCACTAAAAGAAAAATTAAGCCTTTTATTGAGAATTTCGACGTCGACTCAGATGATTTTGCTGATAAAATTGAGGAATTTAACTCTTTCCAAGATTTTTTTATCCGTAAGCTAAAACCTGAAGCTAGGCCTATTGCTTCAACAGATTTGGTTATTCCCGCCGATGGGCGTTATTATTTCTATCAGGATATTGATAAGACTAAGGGCTTTATCGTAAAGGATCGAAAATTTGATCTATCCACCCTTTTGGGAGATGCCGAACTTGCAGAGCAATACGCTGGGGGTTCCATGGTCATGGGAAGGTTGTGTCCTTCTGACTACCATCGCTTTCATTTTCCTTGTGACTGCACTCCAAAAGAATCGAGGTTGATTAATGGGTTGCTTTACTCGGTCAACCCTGTGGCGGTGAAGCGTAACCTTAATGTTTTTGTAGAAAATAAGCGTTATGTGACCGAACTTGAAACTGAGGCTTTTGGCACCGTTTTATATCTTGATATTGGTGCGACTAATGTCGGAAGTATCATCCAAACTTTTACGCCGCATAAGGAGCAGTACAAAGGGGACGAGAAGGGATATTTCTCTTTTGGCGGTTCCGCACTAATTTTACTCTTTAAACCTGGAACCATCACATTTGATAGAGACTTGGTTGAGGCGACCCAGCAAGGCTACGAAACGCGTTGCTTACTGGGCCAGTCGATGGGAAGCTTAACGACTTCTCATTTTGGAAAGGAGTCTTAAGAACTCGATATAGAGCCAAATGAGTGTTACCATTAGAGCAAAGCTCGCATACCACTCCATATACTTAGGAACGCGGTATTTAGCACCATTTTCGATAAAGTCGAAATCGATAATTAGATTCAGAGCCGCTATTCCCACAACAACCAAACTAAAACCTATTCCAAAAAGACCGTTACCATAAACAAATGAAGCGTAGACACCGAAAAAGCTCATAATAAAAGTCACAAAATAAACAAGAGCTATCGCACCTGTTGCAGCAATGACGCCGAGTTTAAATTTTTCAGTGGCGCGTATGAGCCCGGACTGATAGGCAAAAAGCATCATCGCTAACGTACCAAATGTAAGTCCTGCGGCCTGAATCACAATCCCCGGGAATGAGCTTTCCATAATGGAGGAAATTCCTCCGATAAACAAACCTTCAAATAGAGCATAGATCGGTGCGGTAATAGGAGCCCACTCTTTTTTAAAAATGGTCGCTATAGCAGCAACGAGACCACCAATAATACCTCCAATCATCCATGGGCTCACAACGGCAGCGTTGCCTCCCGACTTAAAAAAAAGACCCCATGTCCATCCTGCGGATAAAAGAACTAGAAGCAGAAGTAATCCGGTTTTTAGCACTGTTCCCTGAATCGTCATCACTTGACTATCATCCATGAAACGGCCAAAGCGAGAAAAGGTGTTTGCCGGTAAAGCTGGGTTTGAAGAGCGCATCATGTTTGTCCTCCTATTTACGTTGAAGTGCTATTTTACCTCATCGGATGATCTGATGAAAAGGAAAAAATGCGCCATCGCTCTAGGGTCAGGCTTGTGATAAAACAAAAACATGGGTATTATCAGAGTATTGAATATTTAAAAGTGTAATTACTATGTTTGGATTGATAAAGAAAATTTTCGGAACTGCGCAAGACCGCGCTGTTAAAAGCTATCGCAAAATTGTTACTCAAGTCAATGAGCATGCTGACGAGTACCAGTCACTGACTGATGAAGCTTTAAAAGCAAAGACGTTGGAATTTAAGCAACGTTATCAAGAAGGTGAAACTCTTGATGAGCTTTTACCAGAGGCGTATGCCGCTGTTAAAGACGCATGTCGTCGCCTCTGCGGAACGGAAATACATGTCTCCGGATATGATCAAAAATGGGATATGATTCCTTATGACGTCCAAATTGTCGGTGCGATCGCCTTGCATAAAGGAACAATCGCCGAAATGCATACCGGTGAAGGAAAAACTCTTACTGCCGTTATGCCTCTTTATCTTAACGCTCTTACTTCAAATCCTGTTCATCTTGTCACTGTCAACGACTACCTGGCGCAGCGCGACTGCCAATGGATGGGAACTGTTTTCCGCTGGTTAGGTCTAACCACAAGTGCAGTCGTTAACGGAACACCTCCGGAACAACGCACAGAAGTATACGCAGCAGACATTGTCTATGGCACAGCATCCGAGTTTGGATTCGACTATTTACGAGATAACTCTATGGCTCAAGATAAACAGCAGCAAGTGCAACGCGGTTTTTATTTTGCTATCATTGACGAAGTCGACTCTATTTTGATTGACGAAGCGCGCACACCCTTGATTATTTCAGGTCCTGTTCCCGAAAGCCGACAGATGTATGACGAACTGAAGGAAGGAGCAGCTAACATCATCCGCAGACAAAGGGATCTTTGCAACCGTCTTGCTTCCGATGCCCGAAAAATCTTAGACAAAGGAAACTTAATCTCCGAAGATTCCGAGTCACGCAAATTAACAGAAGAGGAAAATGAAGCCCTTCGAAAGTTTTGGATCGTAAATAAAGGGACACCGCGCAATAAAATTCTGATGCGCGTCAAAGAAAACCCCGACTTACGCGCAGCTATTGACCAATGGGACCTTCACTACTACGCTGATCAAAATAAACTAGACAAAGCGGCAGCTCTTTCCGAGCTTTTTATGACAGTCGACGAGAAAGGAAATGAGTTCGAACTGACCGACAAAGGAATCGCTTCGTGGCATGACTCAACAAATGGCATTGGCTCTGCCGATGATTTTGTAATGTTAGATATCAGTCATGAATATTTAATGATCGATGAAGATCCCGATTTGGATGAAGAGGCAAAAGAGAAAGCAAAACTCTCTGTTCAAGAAGATGATGCTAAACGCAAAGAGCGTGCACACAATCTCCGTCAACTTTTGCGCGCACACCTTCTTATGGAACGCGACGTCGATTATATCGTTCACGATGATAAAATCATCATCATCGATGAAAATACAGGCCGGCCTCAGCCGGGAAGACGTTTCTCAGATGGACTGCATCAGGCAATCGAAGCAAAAGAAGGCGTTTCCATCCAAAATGAAACGCAAACCTATGCGACCATCACCTTACAGAACTACTTCAGGATGTATGACAAGCTCGCAGGGATGACCGGTACTGCGATCACCGAAGCGAATGAATTTAAACAGATTTACAAGCTTGAGGTCCTCGAAATCCCCACGCATCGCCCTAGTAGACGTACTGATTTTAACGACGAAATCTACATGACGGAACGGGAGAAATACACGGCCATCCTAAAAGAAGTCCAAGAGATCCACGGGCAAGATAGACCTATTCTTATTGGTACCGAGTCTGTAGACATCTCCGAAAAGCTCTCGCGTATTTTCAAGCAGAGTAAGCTGCCCCACAATGTACTGAACGCTAAGCATAATGAACAGGAAGCAGAAATTATTGCTCATGCCGGTAGTCGAGGAGCCATTACCATTTCAACCAATATGGCAGGTCGAGGTACAGACATTAAACTTAGCGAAGGTGTCGCTGAATTAGGTGGCTTGTATGTCATGGGTACGACTCGCCATCAATCCCGTCGCATTGACCGTCAGTTACGAGGACGTTGTGCAAGACAAGGCGATCCTGGAACATCAAAATTTTATGTCTCCTTTGAAGACAACCTCTTACGTCTTTTTGCATCGCCGCGCCTAACATCTGTTCTACAACGCTTTCGCCCGCCGGAAGGAGAGCCTATTTCTGCCGGAATTTTAAACCGCTCCATAGAAACGGCTCAAAAGCGCATCGAACAACGTAACTACATGATCCGTAAACACACCTTGGAATACGATGACGTCATGAACAAACAGCGTCATGAAGTTTACGATTTCCGCAACAGCGTTTTACATGCTGACGATGTTGGAGCAATCGCGACAGAACTCTTAGAAGACGTCTGCTACCACACCGCAGAAAAGCATTGCCAAAACCGCAACGACGAAAACGGATGGGACATCGAAGGGTTACGCCAGTGGTTGATTCTCCACTTTCCCGTAACATTCAAAGAAGGAGAACTTGATGATCAAAGCTTCGATGTTTCAGAAATTGCCCAAAGGGCAACTGATAAAATCGTTCAAGCTTTTAAAGAGAAATTGGAAAGGGAAAACAGTAAATTTAGAAAAGAAGAGGGCTCAAACCGCCCCAGCCCGGCAAACGAGGCTGTTCGCAACCTAATCATTCGTGCAATTGATAACCGCTGGCAGGAGCACCTGCTCGCTATGGATCACTTGCGCGCCGACGTTAACCTTCGTACCGTGGGTCAACGGGATCCTCTCACCGAATTTAAATATGAAGCATTTTCACTTTTCGATGAACTTGGCGCAGAATTACGACAAGAAATTGCGCAAGACCTTTTCAAGTTTCAGATCATCTCTCAGCAGCAACACACACTGCAACAACTTCTTGCTGCCGGAGTGCGCATGGAAACCAACCGCTCCTTGTTTGGCGATTTGGAACAAGGACAAATGCCGGAGCAAGAGTCTCAAGAGGAGATGCCTTCCCCTGATGAAAAGCTTACGCCAATCACTGCGCTACCCAAAGTAGGGCGCAATGACGACTGTCCATGCGGAAGCGGGAAGAAATACAAAAAATGCTGTGGCGCACAAAAAGAGGAAAATGCTAGACTCTGATCCCTTCTAAAATTTTTACTATCTAAGGTATTATGACTGAAGGTGTTCGAACTCTATTCTTAAAAAATACGACTGATTTGGCATTTGGGCGTCCCAAATTCCAACCGCACACAAGCACACCTCTTAGCTTATGGGAGCGACTGACTCACCTAAGTGATCATGAATATCACCATAATCGCATCACGACGATCGCCTCTGATATTACAGAGCAATTGAAATGCATGCCTCGCAAAAATATGCCAGAGGCATTTAAGAGCGATGTTGCTTCAAAAACCCGTAAATTTTTAAATTGGGACGCTTACCGACTTTTTAAAGACGATCCCAAAGTTAAAGAATGCGCAAGGGAGCTCTTAGCTTACAAACTAGGAATAACATCTGATGCTTTCGATCGCAATCCAGGTTTTGAAGCCTTCTCCTGCAAAAGCCGCTTAGAACATTACCTCCCTTATTACGGAACAAAAAAATTGGATTTCACAGACGATGGTGAAATTCTACTCAATCACAAAGGCACACCAACACCTTGGTCAGAGATCCGCGCACAACTTCCGACAGTTCCACAAAAGAAACCAGGTCAGATGCAACAGATGTGGTACTACGGGTTAGAGGGAGTACAGAGCGAAGATACATTCGACTGGACAGAGCTTAAACCTTTCGCTGTCGGCAATCCTGACGAGTGGGGCAATCAATATGTGATAGAACTCTGCGCCTGTACAATGGGCTCTTTTTGGTTTGGAACACACACCTGGTTTCGCCTCAAAACCCCTACCGGTGAAATATACAGTATCGGATTGTACAGACCTGAAAAAAAACCCGACTATAGCGATAGTTTTGACCGTCCTTTCCGCACTAAAAAAGGTCACCTCACTTCGCCTGACATCAGTGAATACTACCCTCTTAAAGATATCAAAACCATACAGATAGCAATCACTGATCATCTCCATACCGGCTCAAAGAAACGCTCTCCCGAAGACCTATTTAAACAAATTATAGAGATGATTGAAAAAGATAAACGGGATGACAATTTAACATTTAACCTCGTTACCGACAATTGCTCTATCTATGCGACACGCCTTCTTAAAAACGTCACCGGCATCGATCTTCCCACCGGCGAATCGATCCACAGTATTATTTATCGCAACTCACTTCC
>JAJFMB010000171.1 GCA_021772355.1 Chlamydiota bacterium
TAAAATAGGCGAAAAATGAGATGATATATTGGAAATCCATCCTATTATGAATAGAAGAGATGATAGAGAATTGTCAAGTAGATTTTAAAATGATTGCAAGAATGACCAGGTCGTGGTCATGAGGATGTTTCTTAGCGAGGAAGTTCAGTTGGTTGTATAGCATTGAAAGAATAAGATCGTGCTCTTCAAGACTAAAGTGTTTCAAGGTGTTGGTAAACCAGGTAGAAATCTCATTTTTTTTGATGAAACACTTTTCAAAACCTGAGTTGAATAGAAAAACAAGATCTCCATTTTCCAATTTTTCGGAAGGATCTTTCATTCTTTTATGAGCTACGGACCATATTTGCGGAAGAGGCATACCGGAGGTTGAGAAGGTAAAGTGCTCTTCTATAGAGAAGTTTAAATGGGACGCATTGGTGTGTTCGGGATTTTTTAAAAGTTGGTAGATGCCTTGAAAGCCTTTTTCTTTGTTTTCCGAAAAAGTGAAACCATCTTTGTTCTGATGCAAGTAAAGACCGTAAGGAAATGTGGCTGTTGAGACTTTTAGCATTTTCATTTTGTAGTTGGGGTGATGGATGTGGTCAATCACTTTTTGCATCATTTGATGCTGTAAAAGTTGTGAGCATTCATACTCCCCGTGCATACGTTCACGATAAGCTGAGTCTTCCTCCATGCGTCTCACCTGTTCATGAAGACATTCGCTCATGGTGTTTAAAGTGTGTGCAAGCTCTGTGATTTCCTGAGGACCTTGCACATCGATTTTTTCTCCATATTTGCCTGATGCAATGGAGAGCGCTACGTTTTTGAGTTTGTTGACAGGTTGACTGATTTTATTGGCGATGTAGTAAACGCTGACGATGACAAAAATAATAGTAACAAAGGCGCTTAGTAAAATAATTAAGATGGCGTTTTGTAATTTTTGATCGATCTGTCCAATATTTAAATCAGCGGCAAAAAGTGCAACGACATCCCCACGTTCATTGAAGATCGGGGCGTAGCCGGTTAAAAGTTTACGCTTACTGTCTTTATTGGTGTAAATTGAGGTAACAAGCGGTTTTTTTGTTTCATATACGATCTTTTCGTTGTCCGGTATTTTATCAGCTCCCATAAAAGGGCTATACCGTTTTGGAGAATCGTATGAGTTGAAGGAGAGAGGGGCTGTGGAGTGAAGAAGGTAGACTTTGCGGTCGAGGATTGCTGGAAAATTGTGGGGGAACAACAGAGTGTCTTTTTGAGCTGTTAATAAACGCACAATGTAAATATTTGTAAGGGGTAGCTTTTCTTTGATTCGGTATAAGTTGCGGTTGAAGTTTTGAAAGGTTTTGTGCTGTTGGAGGTGAGGATCATGCTGGTGCTGGTGAAACCAAGCAACGTCGCTGGCATCTAAGGAAAGGGCGCCACTGACGACAATAGATTTTAGGTGAGAGCGGAAACTGGTGATGATCTCTTGGTACCAATTAAAATAAAAAAAAAGAAAAATCAGCGAGACAAACCCGATTAGTGTAGGCAAGAGAAACGAGAGAATGCGAGCGCGAATGGTCATGAGGAGCTCTCCTTGGAGAGTCGCGGCCTTAGTGGCATCGATGCAGTGTAGACTTTTAGCAAGCCGACAGCGACAGAGGGGCACTCAGAAATTATAGTCATTAAATTTGTTCGCGAGATGCTGAGTAAAATGGAATCAGAACAGCTGCGTGAGCTATAAGCGCGTGGTTGATCGTTAAAGATGGACTCATCTCCGAAAAAATCAACAGCGGTTAGAGTGGAAATGATTTCGCCATTTACATTGAAAAGTTCGACCGAGCCCTTAGCAATCACATACATGCGCAGCGCAGGATCACCTTCTCTAAAGATTGCTTCTGAAGGAGAAAAAGAAGATTGGCTTAGCTTATCTGCAATCGGGAGCAGCTCGTCGAGATCCAACGAGGCAAAAAGGGGAGTGCTCTTTAATAAGAACGCTTTATCGACAAGTGTTAGACGTTTCATGCTTCCAGTAACTCTAAGGCAAAGTTTTGAAATATTTCTTCATTTTTTGACATTTGATGTCTAAGTGATTCTTTCCATTGTGGCAATTTAAATCGATGCATAAATGTCGCGGCGATGACCTGATCAAGTTGCATAGGAGAAACAGCCAATTCATCCAGGAGAGTATCTAACTTGCGAGGAGTATACCCTTTTTTTAGGTAAATGTTTAGCTTTTCTTTGAGGGGAAGCTCACTAACAAGAGGATCAATGATTCGGAAAATGGAGATGTCGCAGGTTTTTTCTAGCGCTTCAACGACTTGGCTTCGTAATTTCGGGTGGTCGCTGCGGATAAGACGCGCAAGAAGTTCACAATCTTCAAGTTCTCCGGCAACTCCAAGAAGCTGAATAATAAAATCAAGTTCCGCATGATAACTGCTTAATAGAGATTCCTTAAGCATTGCCAGGTTGCGATCCGGGTAATTCTCTTCGATCGTGTGGGCATGGTAGAAGTAGTAAAGTGCTCTTTCACTTTCAACGCTAATGATGTCAAAGAGAATCGATCGCAACTGAGGAAGTGAAATTTTACCTAAAATACGTCCGGCAAAGACACGGCAGCGATCGTCATAAGTGGCGTCTTTAGCTATTGCTAGTAATGTTGGAACCGTTTTGAGTCCCATTTGAATGATCATCTGTTCGGCGTAGCGCCGTTCACTTGGCCGAAAATGGAGGCTTGCGTCAATGATCTCTTTGACAATAATGTAGTCTCCGATTTTTTCTAGGGCCTGGAGACACAGCATACGTAGTTTGTGATCGTTTGTGGATGCGAGCTTTGAGATAATAAGGGGTGCGTGCCGCGCATATCCTGGGTTAACGATCTCAGCAATCGAGGTTGCAGCGGCGCGAGCAATGGAAACAAAGGGATGTTTCAGGTATTGGAGGAGT
>JAJFMB010000172.1 GCA_021772355.1 Chlamydiota bacterium
CCAACTCCTCTAAAAACCCCTCCATTTCTGCTAAAATGAAATCGGGAAACTGCAATTGAAGACGGTGGATTTCAGCTTTGATAAACGAAAGTGGGTGTGAAAAGACTTTTCCAGTTGACGCCCGCATTGCATACGGCAAAAATTGGATATACCGATCCCACAACTCTAAAAAAACCGAGCCTGTATGTTTGGCAATATGAATTCCTTTTTCACGAGGATCTGTCGTGTTTAAAAATAGCACCGGCAAGTGATCGTGATAGACTAACTTAGCAACAGGCTGACCGCACACTTTACTCACGCTTTCAACATAAACATGTTCTTCTTTGTTTACATGAGTAAGGGATAGCATCCTACGGTACTCGAAAAACCAGGCAGCGGTGATGCTCATTGCGATTACAAAGCATCCTGCACCAATCAAACTCCCTAATACTCTGATCCACACAAACGAACTCAGAAGCCATGACAAAAGGATCGCTGTTAGACCAAGACAAAAAAGAGCACTACCAATCACCACAGAGGTCAACGGTCTTTGCCAAAGGATTGATTGAAACTGTTTAGGCAAGTGTGATAGCATAACTTAACTATATAACTAAAAAAGGAATTTACATGAACACTTTCAGCCATCTCATCTATTATGTAAAAAATGTCGACGAAACACTCACATTTTTTGAAAAAGCTTTCGGCTTTGAACGCAGTTTTCTACACGAAAGTGGAATGTATGGAGAACTCGCTACAGGATCGACAGCGTTGGCTTTTGCTTCAGAGGAAATGGCACAGATGAACCTTCCCGACGGATACACTCCAACACAACTTAAAAATCCCCCCTTTGCTTGTGAAGTTGCCTTTACCACGGACGATGTGCAAAAATCATTTGACCAAGCGATCACGACAGGCGCCACAAAGATTGCAGAACCTAAAGAGAAGCCTTGGGGCCAAACAGTCGGCTATGTGCGCGATCCCAACGGCATTCTTATCGAAATCGCAAGCAAGATGTCGTAACTACTTTTTGTGAGCAATAAAATCCAGCCGATTAAAAATGAAGTGCAGCCTGCCTTGCTCATCCAAAGGCTCAAGTTCCACATAGAGATTAATAACTTCATTCATAAAAATGGATTTTAACTCTTGTGGAAGGGGACGTAGATAAGGAAAAAATTGCGAAATAAAACCGCAAAAGTCTTCTTTTGTTTCAAACGCTTCATTATGTCTTACTATTTGGAAATGATCGATGGTAAAACCCGCTTGCTCTAAGATTGTGCGATACATCTCGGTGTTGACGAAATTCCATCCTGTAGAAAAGTCCTCAAAATAGCAGCTCCATTTTTCCATGTTGGAAATCTCATTGACAGCTGCTTGTAATTGAGCGGGAAGCCCAAGTGGCATAGTGGCACCCAATATACCCCCTTCCTTCAATCCCTTATAGAAACCTGAGACGACTTTTTCATGTTCTTTGATCCATTGCAAAACATTAAATGAAACCATCATATCAAACTCTGTTGAGTAATTTAGATCATGTGCATCTTGGATAAGGAAAGAGAGATTATCTATATTAGCAAAATTTTTTTGAGCAAATCCAATCATTACCTGAGAGAGATCAATTCCTAACACTTTCCCATTTAGTACTTTTTCTGCAATCGATGCTGTAATTTTACCATCACCACATCCAATGTCTAAAATGCGTTCAGTTCCATCAAAAACCAACATTGATAAAATTTCTTCCGCAATAGTACGCTGTACAGAAGAGTGTTGATAATAAGATTCTGCATTCCACTCATCATTGCAAAATGTAAAATTGCAGCTGCTCAATAAAAATAATACAATTAGTTTTTTCATTTTTTTACAATCCTTAAATTTTTATAATTGCTAACAAAACTCTTATAAGAAGAGTATTCTCGCTCATTGTAACTCTATGTCGAACGCCTCTAATAAGCTCGCAGCTTCCGGAAGAGAAAACTTGGCTTTAGTAAGCGTATTTGTCATTGGGCTAATGAAGTAATCTGATGCCTCTTTAAAGTTTGCCTTGGTCAAATTCGTGTGATGAAAGGTACAGCCTCGCAACGAGCTACCAGAGAAATCGGCTTTCTCTAAATTTGTTTCCGCAAAATCTGTTTCTGTAATGCGACACTCCTTAAACTGTGTTTTGGGTATTTTGAGATAAGAAAAGTTGCACTTATCTAAAAGACACTCTTCATAACGGATATCCAAACCAAAGGGGTGGCACTCCCCAAAGTTGACACCCATAATTTTACAACCTTTAAAGGTCACATGTTGCAGTTGGCATTGTCTTAGGGAGATGAGCGATAGATTGCAGCCTTGAAAAGTGCAATTCTCCAAAATAGCTTCGTGGAAGGTACTTTCGGTAAAGTCGCAGTGAGAAAAGAGACATTCATGGAAGCTTTGCTTAGCAAAGGACGTTTTCGGCTGCTGCAGCTTCAGGAACTCTTCATCATGGAAATGTTTCACTTCTGGATCCATTTTTCTCCACACGCTTGAACGGGATGGAGATGTAATCTGCCTCCCTCTTTATGCACATCCATGGCAAAGGGAAATTTATTGATACAAATAGCCGC
>JAJFMB010000173.1 GCA_021772355.1 Chlamydiota bacterium
GTAAGTATAACCAGAAAAAAAACATGATCTTGGAAGTTGAAAAAAATGGGATGGTTCTAGGATTGGCAAGCGCGTGGCTCAAAGATGACAAAGAGGTTGTGTTAGCAGCTGTTAGACAGAACGGATTTGCTCTTCAATACACAAGTGAACGACTAAAGAAAGATCCTGAAGTTGTTCTAGCGGCAATAAAAGAAAACTGCTGGGCGCTACAGTTTGCAGATGAGGAGTGCAAAGACAACGAAAACATCGTAATGACTGCACTACGTCAAAAAACTAAGGGATACCCTTCCAATCAAGTCCTTAAATTCGCAAGTATAAACATGCGAGATAATCTAACTGTTGTCCTTGAAGCAGTCAGCATAAATGGATATGCGCTTGAGTATGCAAGCGCTAGGCTACAAGATCATAAAGAGGTTGTTCTTGCTGCTGTCAAGAGCCATGGCGGAGCGCTACAGTACGCTAGTAAGCGTCTTCAAGACGATTCTGAAGTGGTCATGACCGCTCTAGAAAATTGGGTGTTGGCTTATCAATACGCTAGCGAAAAGCTAAAAGACGACAAAAACATCGCCCTCTACGCGGTGAAAAAATATGGCTATGTGCTTCAGTATGTGAGTGAACGACTAAAAGATGATATAGAAGTAGTCCGAGAAGCCGAAAAGACCTACCCTATCCATTCGATAGCCGGTAAAAGACTTCAAAAAGATGTGCCTAAATCATTCCTTGTTCCCACCGCGTAACCAATTGATTCGCTTTATCAAGATCATCAGCAAAATCAACTTCGACAGCAGCTGTGCTCCTAACAGGTATTGACCAAATCTCAACACCTGCTTCAATGCAGTACTCTAGTGCTTTTTCAAAATAATCACTGTTTTGACATTTTTTAAGAGCTGCTTTAAGTGCAGGGAGATCGTCTGCTTTAAAGAGATTAATACCTACAGCTTCTCCTTGTGCATCTTCTACTGTTTTAGACACCTCGACGACTAAACCCGCTCCATCTGTGCGGTATTTCACCTCTTCATCATCAACACTTTCCGTGTTAACCACCATAGCAGTCTTCCCAAAAGCGATTAAGGAGTGCAGCGCCGTGGGATGAAAGACGACATCTCCGTTTAACCACAAAACGTCTTCTCCTTCGATGTTTTCTAAAGCAAGCATTAGACTTTTGGCAGTATTTGTCGTAGCAAAATCAGGATTTTCTACAAATTTCAAGTTAGGATAGATATCTCTAATCGTATCGCTTTTGTACCCCACTACAAGAATTACATGGTCGAGGTGGGTAAAACTCGAAACGTTTTCAAGCTGCTGTTCCAGGATTGATTTGTGATTTGCTAAAGGAAGAAGAGCCTTTGGCCCTTCATGGTCTTCAAAACGTGCTCCCATGCCGGCGGCAAGGATAATGACAATCATGGATTTTCCTTTTCCGCCACCCACTTTTGTCCGCGTCGTACAACTGGTATGGTAATATGAGAAAGGTTTTCCCCTCCGACGTGAACATTATTTTTCGCAATAGCAAAATTACCGGAGTGACTACCAATGATGCCAACGTTGGGATTCTTCTCAAAACGGGGGTAATTCGAACTCGTGACGGAAATGCGCATGCTATGTCCCTTGGCAAAGACAAGACTTGTAGACCAAAGGTCCAGATCAACTTCAAGAACTTGATCTAATGATGGTTTTTCTTCACCACAGTTCAAACAGTCTGTGTACCCTGTGCGATAGATACTATCGGCAATCAAAATACTTCTACCGTCAGGATAGACATCTGTGAGACGTAACACCACATCAGTATCTCTTTGATCGGAAGAAAAATACAATTTTGCAGTGACGCGGCCTGTGATTTCGATATCATCTTGAAACGGTTCGGTAGTAAAGACAATAACGTCGTCTCTTTTCTCAATTTTCTGAACATCCTTTGGTCCGGCTTCCAAAAATAGGTTTCTACCCCCAATTGTCGGAACGGGATTGTGAGGATCATAAATGTAGGGAAATACTTTCCCTTGTAAATTGGGCTTGCTCTCCACTAACTTTTGATCGGCAGTAAGATAAAATGCGGTTTCCACCGCCGGCACCGGCCAGCTATCGGCAGTACGCCAGCAGTTTCCACTTGAAGGTGACCCATCAAATGGCCCCATAACATAATACATAACAGAAGGAGTCTTATCGACGCCGTTATCTTCCTCTTTAAGGTAGTGATCGAGCCAACGATTGAGGGAAACATCCACAGGAGGATTCTCTCCATCGGCGGGAATATCAAAATCTCCAAGACGGGAAGAGACCGGCCAGTAATGTGTCCATGGGCCAATCAAAAGCTTCTGCTTTCCCTTAGCTCCGGGACCGCCACGCTCTTGGCGAGAGACAAAAGCATCGATTGTTCCCTGCACAAAGGTGTCATACCAACCCCCATAGTGCACAGCTGGCACCTGAACGCGATCGGCAACACGTAAAGTATCTAAACTTTCCCAGAAATCATTATAAAAAGGTTGATTAAGGACAAAACCTGCCATACCGGGATCTTTTGCGTAAAGACCAAGCCATCCCTCAACCTGGTTCTTTAAAATCTGTCCCCCGACGAAAATACCGTGGTGATACAAACTTCCGGCGGCTACGCCGATATATTGACATTTGAGAGAAGGAGGTGCTGAAGGGGCCATCAGTAGCTGCGTGATGCCTACTGCCGAAAACCCTATCGTTCCAACCTTTCCGTTCGTAAATGCACTTTTTGCCAGCCATTCCACAGCATCATATCCATCCTGATGCACTCCCCAGCCATCACTTAAATAGGGCAGTGTTTTTCCTTCATGATCAAGAGCGCTTCGGGTGTCTTGCAAAGCGACGACATATCCAAGCTGCGCCAAGGCAGCATATCCAAGCCAAGGCGGCGCACGTCTTCCTGCAGGACTACGCATTAAGACGCAGGGACAACTTCCCACTTCAGCCTTGGGTGGAAGATACACATCTGTTGGTAGTTCCACACCATCGCGCATAGGGATCATGACGGTAAAATTAGGAGTGAGATCATCAGAGGCTGCTACAAAAGAGCCGCTAAAGATCAAAAATAAACAAATCGCTCGCAAAAAGATCATCATTTCTTAACGCTTATGCCATACTTTTTTTAGCGCGAGCCGTAAGACGAGATTTAGTGCGTCCTGCAGCGTTGCGACTATAAAGCCCACGCTTTACGCCTTTATCCACTAAACTATAGACTTCTTCAAGACTCTTTGTGATTGCTGACTGATCTCCTGCAGGCAAAGTCGCATCAAACTGACGGATTGCGGTACGAATGCTTGATTTAAAAGATTTGTTGATTAAGTAGCGCTTTTTATTTTGAATTTCACGTTTTTGAGCTGTTGGGCGCTTTGGTTTCTTACTTTTTGTAGATTCTTCGGCCATTTGTCCTCTTTAAGGTTTAAAAATAATAGAGATCTGACATTATATCTCCTTAAGGATAATTCGTCAAAGATATGAAGCATATAATTAAAGAAAAACATCAAAATATTCTTGAAGCTCTTGGGGCTTTATTCCCGGACACTTCAAAAAATAATTTACGTTCCTGGCTTAAAGAGGGACGAGTTCACCTTGATGACAAAGTAGTTAAAGAGGGAAAAGAGCCTGTTAGTCTCGGGCAATCGATCGAAATCAAGCGAAAAGAGCGCGCATTGAACTGCGATCTCCGCATCCTCTATGAAGATAAACACCTCGTTGTCATCTATAAACCGGAAGGATTGCTAAGCGTGGCTACCGCCTTCGAAACCGAATTAACGGCTCATGCCATTTTAAAAGAGCGGTATCGTCCGGGACGCGCCCACGTTATTCACCGTCTTGACCAAGACACATCAGGAGTAATGCTTTTTGCCCGAACTGAAAGCGCGCGTGATCAACTAAAAGATATTTTTAGTAAGCACGCCATTGAAAGAGAGTATTGCGCTATTGTAGAGGGACAGGTGCCTTCCCCAACCGGAACGTGGAGCTCTTATCAATATGAAGATGCCAACTATGTCGTTCACACCACACAAAATCCAAATAAAGGCAAACTCGCCATCACGCATTATAAACGAGGAAAAGTAACCAAAAAATATTCATGGTTGCATCTTGAGCTGGAAACAGGCCGTAAAAATCAGATTCGCGTTCACTGCGCTGAAGCCGGACACCCTATAATTGGAGACAAAAAATACGGAGCCAAATCAAATCCCATAAAAAGAATCGCGCTTCACGCCCACTCTCTTGGCTTTATTCACCCCATCACAAAGAAGAAAATGCACTTCTCAGCCCCTGTTCCAGAAAGTTTTACACGCTTAATGGGTCTTGTTTAACAAACATTTCCCCAGATAAAGCCTGCGTTTTAAAAAGTTAAGATTGTGCCGAAAAGACACGATTCGTAAGATAAGCAGAAAATTGCTATTACTATTTTATTCCGATGCATAAAAATCAGATATGGCTCGCCTTTTTAGCCACAATTACATTAATCGTCCTTTGGTTCTCTGTCATTACGGGTTATAAAATTTACACTTTTTATGCCCTCACAGGCCAAACTCCGGCTACTCAAACAGAGTGGAACATAGTGAAACAACCAAATGAACGCTTTTTGCTGCATGCCACCTTCTCCTACCAAGTAAAAGACCGCGATTATAACGGCGAAACCACACTGAAACATCTCCCTTTTCGCAATCGTTGGGCAGCTGAGCAAACACTACCCGAATATACGCAAAAAAAATGGGTCGTTTGGTTTGCGCCAAAAAATCCGGAATTCTCCACCATAAGAAAATCCTTTCCTCTTAAAGAACTTACCTACGCCGGTGTGATGTGGACATTACTTATCTATTTCATTTGGCTGGGTTACTACGTCGGGAAAAATCGCAACAATGCCTAATACAGAAAAACTCACACTAAAAAACAAAACTAAGCAGGGAGAACCCTTAGAGGTCACCTACCTACCCGGCCAGGGCATGAATATGATCAGCTTTAAAAAGGGTGAAATCGAGGTCATTGACCCCTCTACAAAACCCCTTTTTGATGAACGCTACTCCGGCTTAGGCCCCTTGATTGGCCCCCACTTTCATAATCGAAAACCAAACGTTATCCCTAAAATCAAAGACGAAAGTTTATTTCCCCACATTGCAACTGTGCGAGCGCAAGGGCGCCCTGACCCTTTTTCACATGGAATTGGTCGCTATGCCCCATGGAAAGTGGAGGCTACTGAAACAAAAGTGATCGCAACGCTCACAGGAAAAGATGAATGGCAAGGCATCCCCCTTGCTGATCTAGAGGGACAAAACTTTAAAATGACCTTCGAATCGGAACTCACCGCCACAGGATTACAACTCAATTTATCTGTAACGAGCGACTCAGACTCTGTTGTAGGAATTCATTACTACTACCGCCTACCTCAAGGGGTTGGCCGTTTTATCAGCCATGTGCAAGACAAATATATCATCAATAACCAAAAGCAGCCGATCCCTCAAGAGTGGAACTACAACGCACAGCACCTACTCACCTATGAGTTTAATCAACCCACAGATTTCACATTTCACCCGTTCCCTAATCCCCGCGAAGGTAAAATCCTCCTCGATACTCCCGAGTACCAACTTCTCACGACATACACCTGCGCCTCGCAAGAAAACTCTTTTCAAGTGTATCATCCCAGCGAAGCTTCCTTTGCCTGTATAGAGCCCATTAGCTCTCAAGATCCGCGCCACACCAATTTAAGCGTCAGTGGACTCTCTATCCATCTACAGATTCTCGATCCTAAAGAATATGATCTCACCCACCTCTAGCTCCAATTAGATCCTCCAAATTTTTTATCAGATGATTCGAAATAAAGGAGGATTTTTGTCTCATGTTATTTTTTTTTCTGTATAATCCGAATAATGGATTTGATGCAGAGTAGAGTATACACTAAAAATGATTCAGTTTTTGCAATCGCGCTATAAAATTTTAAATGGACTTGCTTTCTGCTTTCTTTTGCCTCTTTTGGCAATGAATGCCTACGGGTTCTTCGCGCTTCAGCCAAGACAGTCATGGAAGCTTTTCAACACCGGATTATTTTTTGGAATCGTGGGCATTTTGGGGATGACCTTCCTAATGTTTTGCTGGGAAAAAGCAATCAGGCGATTCTACTCACAAGAACCCCTGCACGATGAACCTGTCGATACCGAAGAAAAACTTGACGAAGCCTTTTTACACCAAGCTCATGAAAATCAAGAGGCGCTAACTGAAGTAAAAGAGGAACTCGCCGCCTTAATTGATGAACTGAAAGAGAAAAACGAAGAGCTTGAGTATCTAAAAGAAAACAAGGATGACTTTGATCGCCAAAAAGAAGACCAATTAAATGCATTATCAGAAAAAAAAGACTATATCGAAGATCAGCTCAAGCAAAAAGATATTCTTATAGAAGAGTATCAACACACCATTTCCGATCAACGAGCCGTCATCGAGAAAAAACAAAAACAGATTGAGCAATTCGAGTCAAAAGTCAATGACCTGACATACGAAATAAAAACATTGATCCAGCTTGCCGATACAGAAGGGCCAAGCAAAACAACAGAAGCCCCTCCTAACCTTCCTCGGGAACCCCTTTCAAACACCAAATCCCAGGATAAGGTTGTATCAAAACCAGAAGATCCCAGCGCGCTTCTAAAGAGGTGTTTGAACATTGCGCAAAAACTAACAGGATCTGCACCTTTTACAGGAAACTCCTCCCGCTTTCCCGGCTTTCCAAATTTTGCCCTCGACCAACGCCGCTTATTTGATAGCCTGCAAAGCGAAAGTAGCAATGCGATTATAATTTACTCACAAAAAGATAAAAAATTACTCTTCGCAAATGATAAGGTCAGAGAACTTCTCGGTTGGACACCCGACAAATTTCTACAAGGCTTTGACGATTTAATCCAAGACGGACTCTCAGACTGGAAAAGTCGCGTCTCTCATATCTCTCCAAAAGAGGAAAATGATATCAGACTGATCGTAAAAGCAAAATCCGGTGAGGATATCCTCGTTCACTGCCACATAGGCCTTATCCCAACAGGGGTTTTCCGCAATCACGTCATTGGCATTCTGTGTCAGGGCTGATTCACCACCTCTAACAAAAATCGTAACACATTTTGATAGGGACGCACAAAAATATAGCGTAACCACCGCCTTTTGGAGCGAAAGATTCGGTCCCACTTTCCCTCTAACAGTAAAGCCGCTTTACAATCATCTTGATCTAACAAATCACCAGCGAAATGAAAGCCCCAATTTTGAGATCTGCTGGCTATTAACCTAGGAAATCCCTGTAGTTTACCATGAAATTGCTTCGGTAAGGAGAGATCCACCTTTACCTGTAAATCCTTCTCATGCCGCACTCCTTTACGATGATAAGAGTACTGATCGTAAATAAAACCATCGCCATGGCGATCGATGTTAGTGTAATAATGCGGACTTTTCTGAAGAATCTCTTCGGCAGCCGATAGGTATCTGCGATTATAGCGCCGATCATGCATAATCCACACGACTCGAAACCCTAAAGAACCGTAATCAGCGTTGCGTTGCATCACCTCGTCTGCTGAAATTGGAGAGCATTGAACTTCAAAAACAATCCTCTCAGACTCCCAAAAAACATCGGCTATGCGATTGATTTCAGGAAAGCGACGCTCCACATC
>JAJFMB010000174.1 GCA_021772355.1 Chlamydiota bacterium
TTCTCACGTTCTTGTGTAGTCTTCTTATGATCAATTTTTATAAACTCTCATTAACCCAATTTGTGACTCTTTCGATTAACCTTTTCCTTAAGGGAATATACTTTTTGGGATTTTGTGGGGGGTTGTTGACATTGTAGTTTACTTTGCCTTGGAGAAATTCCTGGGGTGTGCAGTGGTGAGTTAGTTGTTTGAGTCCATCGAAGCGATTGTCTAGGTTTCCAACAAGGAGTACGGGGGTTTCTAGAGCTAGACAGGGCATGGTGGCGTGCAGTTTTGATGTGACGACGCACTTGGCTTTGCTGTATTTGTCTAGAAGGCTTTCGGCATACTGTAGGCGAGCTTGATTATCACCGTTGGTGTGCTTGGGGACTCCGTGGAAGATCACTTCCACAGGGTATTTTGCGATGGATTTGAGATGTGCTACTTGTTTTTTGTTAAGGTTGACAGCGTAGATTATATTATCTCTTTTTTTGTTGGGGTTGTCTAGCGTTAGGGTAAGACAGCCTGAAAAGTAGCTTGGGATGTTTCTTTTACGAAGTTCTCTGAGAGTAAAGTGGTCGCGAGCGCCAATGGGAGCGTGCTGGAGGAGATAATCGATTCCTTCTTCGGAAAAGGCCACAGGAAGGAATTCTTTTGAGATATGGATAGAGATAAAGAAGGGCTCGATAGAGGGAGATGGAGGCCAATAGATGTCCGGAGGTTGGATTTTTTTTCGTGGCCAGCCAATGTCGTGTCCATGCATAAACCATCCATTGACAAGGGTATAGACCTGTTCATCGTATTCAAACTCGTGGAGGAATTCTCTATCGATGGGAATGCTATTGGGAGGTAAAAATCGCTTTGCTGCAACGGCCTGGATGTCGTCTCCGATATTCCCAGTGCAATAAGAAATGTAGCCGAATTGTTGGCTTGCTAAGAGGGGTGAGCTGAGGATGAAAAGGAGAACGAAAATTTTTCTCATGAGATAACCTTGTTTAAGGGGAAAAGTTTACGTATGGGAGATTTATGAAGCAATATTTTGTTGAGAAGAGTGGTATGGTCAACATCCTAGCCATTCATTAACTATCATTACAACTCTTGGTTTTTCTGGGTTGTTGGAAATTAAATTCAATTTTAAAGTCTGTAACGATGGAAATTTTTGGTGGTAAGAGAAAAAGAATGGTTGATCTGCTACCACTTGCTATTATCTGCGTAGTCTAATTGAATGAGAAGAGCAAGGGCTTTTTTCATGATGGCCTAGTTGAGAATTGCGGCTTTCCACTCGGTATCGTTGTGGGGGCGGAAGTGGACGAGTTGGCAGTTGTCGATGTCCCAAATGTGATCTTGGATTTGGAGCTGAGCGCAAAGTGCCCAGTGGATGCCGCCGTGAGCGACGATCAGGACGGGGCCCGGGTGCTCAAGAGCTGCGTTGATGCCGGTGATAGTCTGCTCGTAGAAGGAGAGAACGTTGGGTGTGTGGTTATTGGTTGTCATATTTTCCCAAATGGGTCCTTCGCATTCTGATAGCGTGTGGATTTCAACTTTGGGTAGGGGAAGATCTGGTGTGGCGATCTGCATGGTTTGTATGGCTCTAACCCTTGGGCTGTGGCAAATGGTTTGAATAGGGAGTTGACAGATGTGTTTTTTTACTGAGTTGGCTTGCTCTACACCGAGAGGGGTTAGGTTGGGATCTTCATCTTTTTCTGTGCAGAGATTGAGGGCGTTGTGAATTGTCTGCCCATGTCTTAGGTAGTAGAATTCTTTCCGTGAAATCATGAGGGCCACCCTCCTTCTGAGTAGGGGATGTTATTGCGGATGTGTTTGATAACCTCTGCGACGTATGGGACGGTATTTGAGGGGATGTCGTCTAGAGGAAAAGTGGCGAAGCCGCCGCATTTGTGAGGCTCTTGGTTGATAAACTCGCCATTCCAGCCAGTACAGGAGAAGAAAATGGATACGCTGTTGCGGTCGCGATAGTGGTGGCGGGTGTGGATAAGAGAAACTTGCTCGGAAGCGATGGTGACGCCGGCTTCTTCTTTAACTTCACGGATGAGAGCGTTGAATGTCGACTCTAAGGGGTCGACTTTGCCGCCGATAAGTCCGTAGTGGTTGTCGTAGTAGCCGGTATTTTGGCGCAATGCAAGGGTCACTTGGTTATTTTTAATAGGAACGAGCTGCGCGTCTAACATAGCTTTGCACTGTTGTTGCTCAAGAAGAGATTTTTGGTAGTGTTGAAAGGCTTCTAAACCTCCCGGATAAAGGGGGAGTTTTTGAAACTCGTCGGTTGTGACCCATTGGTATTCGTTGTGCTCTTGGGAGAGAGTGACGGCTGTAGGTTTGGAAAGCCTAGTCTGGAACATGTGAAAAACAAAGTCTAGTTCGGGACGTCGAATGTAGACTTGTCCCACTTTTGTGATGTCATTGTGAGTTAAGCTGATGCCTGTTTCTTCTTTTAGTTCGCGAAGGGCTGTTTCTCTGGGAGCTTCGTTTTCTTCTCTTTTTCCTCCGGGAATACCCCATAGAGGTTTTTTAGAAGAGTGTCTTAAAATAAGAATTTTGTCTTGATGATGGACGCAGCAAATTGAGGCCTGTGTCGAGAAGTTGAAATCTTTAGGAGGTTGAGTAAAGAATTTCATAATAAGAGCATTTTAGCTGATTTCAGAGAATTTTTCAACCTGGAATTTGTCGGGATATAGAAGTGAGGTGGCTGCCCCTGAGAGGAAAATAAGAGGTATTATAACACATGCCCAATACCAGGTGTAGCCTCCTTGTTCGCCAAAATAGAGATAGCAGGCTATACCTCCGAAGGTACCAACGGCAAAACTTGTATAGGCGCCGGCTTTAGAGGCTTTGGGCCAGTAAAATCCAGCTAAAAGGGCGAAGGAGAGGGCGACGATGGGGATGTTGGCTAGGATCATGGAATTGAATATTTTGCCAATTAAGGTGTTTGCAAGGAGGTAAGAGAGGAGGGCGAAAGCTAGGGTGAGAAGGAGGCTTGTGTTTTTGCTCTCTTTTTGGTCGGGAAGGTAGTTGATGATTAAGGTGACCAGGGCGCTCCACACTCCTGAAAGGGTGGTGGCGGTGATGGAAAAGAGTATGCCGTAGCCAAGGCCTTTGAAGCCGTCGGGAGCTTTGGAAAGGAGGTGAGGGAGGGCCATATCGGGGTTTTGTAAAATTGCTCCGGTTTGCTGTAGCGAAATCGTTATGGCAATGGCAACTCCATAGAAAAAACAGACGCAAAGTGCTGCGATAAGTGTCCCAAAGAAGGCAATTTTCGTGGTTTTAGCGGAGATGATTTTTTGTCCATGCCACGGCGCAAGGATGTAGCTGAACATTGTGAGCAAAATAAGAGAGAACACAAAATCAAAGGAAATATTGATTTGGGGTGTGGCGGTTGCGTCTGAAGGAGATTGATAGGCAAAATAGATAAGAAAGGGGGCAATGAGGGTGACGGAAAAAAAACTCATAAGGTCGGTTCTGATGATCGAGACAAGTCCTCCTTTCAAAACCATGAGCAGGACTAAGGAAATGAGAATGGCACTTAGTAGGGCGGGAGGCGTCGAGGGAAAAAGTGGTGTATAAATGAGTGTGAGGGACTTGATGTAGGTGGCTGTGAAACAGAGCATGGCAGTTGATAGGATAAGTGCTGTCATAAGGCCGACATCGTTACCGTATCTTTTGGAAAAGTAACCCGCGACTGAGACGCCGTCGTACTCTTTCCATTTTTTAGCTACAGTAAGGGCGTAAAAAAGTAATCCGAAGAGAAAAATAAGGGGGAGTTGCAGGGCGCTTAGTCCCGCTAAATACCCAAACGCGGAAAAGGATATGAGGGTTGAGGTGTTGAGTTCTGTCATGACTAGTGTGGCAACAAGCGCAATCAGTCCGGTTTTTCTCTCGGCCAGTAGGTACTGACTTTGCTTTGTGACTTTTGAGGTGCGGCATAAGCCAACTAAGGTAATGCTTCCTATATAGAGAGCTAAAGTGAACCAGTTAATTTGTGACATAAATAGTTTCGTCTCCACCTGTCTTTTACGATAGGGAGACTAAACTTTTGGGAAAAATTTTGCAAAACTTATGCAGTCTTATCGATTTTGACGATGAAAGAGGCGCCGCTTTTTAGAGAGATGGTGTGTGTGCTGTTCGCTTCAAGTTTAACTTCCTGAAAATGTTTTGCGATGTACTCATTCTCTTTCGTATATTTCTTGCCACCCATAAGACGTTGATGATTGAACCCGAGCATATTAGATTTTACAGTGAGAATCTTGTCGGTAAGTTCGTTCAGCTTGAGAGAGGCGAAGTTTTTTTCGTTAAGGTGGGTGAGTGTTAGAGGGATTTCTTCAAATGTGAATGAGTAGACGTCACCGTTTTCAGTCTCTTCTTTTTTTATGTTGTTAATATCTTGTATGGAAACTGTGATCTTCGTCTTTTCTGTTTCTTCTTTTTCTGAAATTAGATTGGGGTTTAGTTTGAGGTCGAGGTTGTGACGAAAGCCGGGAGATCTTCTGGGAAGCTTGCGATTGTGAAAGGGTCTTTTGCTAAATAGCTCTTCATCTCTCTTTTCTTGAACACCAGGAGTGATAACTTCCTCTACTTCTGTTTCTATGTTTGGAACTTCATCGAGAGCCGAGATGATTTTTTCCAGTTTTGCGACGTTGTAGGGTTTGTTCGCTTCGATTTTTTGGGTAAAAAATTGAGGGAATTTTTGCTGTAGATAATTGTGAACTCTGATGTGTAGACGGCTAAACCAAGAAGGGGTGTTTCCTTTTTCGAAGATCGCCTTAATATCGAGGAGGTTGCTCTTAAAATTTTGAACGTTGACTTCTGTCTTTAAGTCCTCTCTAAAATCCATACGGAGATTTGTTGTGCCCATTCTAGATATGAGGTTATTAAATTCTATTAATCGTGGGTCGTGTTGAGTTCTAAAAAATTTAATTGATCTTTGGTGCCATTTTTTTGGGGCAAGATCGACAAATTGCTCTTTTGGAGAGATCCAATGTTTTTCTAGAACATGAGGATTTTCGAAGAAAGGTTTTGCAAATAATTTCATAAAACTAATATTTTTGGTTATTTTTTCAAACTATTGTAATTACTAATTGTTAATTAGTCAACAATGTATTGGTTTGTATGAATTATTTTAGGTTGTTAAGAATCAAATAGATACCTAAAATGTGCTCGGATATGTAAATTTGGAGGTCTTTTATGAAATATATTATTGGTTCTATCCTATGCGCAGGTTGTCTTTTTTCTTCTGTAACTGCGGCGGAAGAAGTTTCTGTTCGTTCAGCAGAAGTTGAGCAAGATCTTAATGTGATTATTCAAAAAACTTTTTTTCCTACTGATGAAGCAAGGAATGCAATGGTGCAGTCGTTTGGAATGCAGGCGCTGGAAACCTCTGACAAAACCATGGACGTCGACGAATTTATCAATAGATTAGGCGACGCTTTTGAATCGCAGGAATTTTTAAGTAAATTTTACAGCTATTTCGAAAGCTTTCTCTCCACAGAGGAAATTCATCATCTAAGATCAATTCTTGAAGAAGAAGTGTACGGAAAATACCAAGGGAATTTAATGGGTGTGTTTCAAATCTTCTTCGGAGAGGTAAACACTCTTGCTGTGGATATTTTGGAAAAACACGGGAAAGTGAAAGCTGCTGAGAGTGAAGAGTCTAAAGGTCAAGTAATTGAAGTGACTCAAGACACTTTCACTCAAGAGGTAGAGCAAGCAACAGTTCCTGTTGTTATTGATGTTTATGCCAATTGGTGCGGGCCTTGCCGTGCTATGAAACCGATTTTTGTGGAACTTAGCGAAGAAAACTCTTCTGTCAAGTTTGTGAAAATCAATGCCGATAATGCTAAAGAACTGATTAGCCAGCTTAAAGTGACAGGGCTTCCTACTTTTATCTTTTTCAAAGATGGCAAGGAAGTTGGTCGTCATGTCGGGTCCATTCAAAAAGATGATCTCCAAAAGGAAATCACTAAAATTTTTGGATAATTTCTATTCTGAGCACCTCAAGTTCTGAGGTGCTCTTTTTTATATTGACATAACATTAAAATATATTTTATCTAGTAGTTATTCTAAACTGTGGGGAGAATGATGAAAAAGTTATGTCTTATTTTAATGCTAATGGTGCTTCCGAGCGTTGCAAAAGCGCAGTGCTTTTGTCAGTTGCTACCGGAATTTAAAGTCAGTTACTATCGATTTTCTGATAGTGTACTGAGAGATATCTATGATGATGGAGCAGTTCTTTACGAAGGGGAGCTTAATTATCGGGTGTACTCATGCATACAAATCTTTGCAGGGGCCGGATACCTAAATGTGACAGGAAAGTCTTTGGGCGGACACGAGGGAACGAGGATGCGCTTGGTTCCTATTTCGCTTGGAGCAAAGTTTACTTATCCTGTTTGGTGTAATATTGATGCATATTTGGGAGCGGGGCTTCGCTATTTCTTCTTAGATATCAAGAATGATTCCGACTATGTGCGTAAGCATGTCAGCGATAACCATCCTGGCGGCGTCGTTAATGCCGGTCTTAATTGGAAATGCGGCTGCTTAGTATTTAATCCATTTGTTGAATATTCCTTTTGCCACTTTGATTTCAATAGATCAAAAAAAGATTGTGAATGGAATATCAAGCGTCATAACATTAATGTCGATGGCTGGAGCTTCGGTGCCGGCGTTGGCTATATGTTCTAAGTCTTGGATTATTTTATTTGAATGATAAGCCCCTTTTTAGGGGCTTTTTTTTTGCTCTCAAGGAAGTTACTATGGTTGTTACTCTTCTTCTTTTGGAGTCATCCATTCCTGGAATGACTCGAGGTATAGATAGACGACGGGAGTGAAGAAGTAGGTGATGAGCTGGGCGAAGAGAAGACCGCCTAGGATGACCAGGCCGAGGGGTGCTCGGGAGGAGGCGTCAGCGCCGATACCAAGAGCAATAGGGAGTGCTCCCATTGCAGCTGCGACGGTAGTCATAAGTATCGGGCGGAAACGCTGTTTGCATGATTCGTAGATAGCCTCTTTAGCTTTTGTGCCTTCGTCGACGAGTTCACTTGCGAACTCAACGAGCATAATCCCGTTCTTAAGCACGATTCCTATTAAGACGATAAGGCCGACATAGGAGTAGAGCGATAGTGTGCTTTGAAAGAGAAAGAGCGTAAAGAGACCGCCAAAGAGGGCTCCCGGAAGCGTTGAGAGAATGGTGAGAGGATGAATGTAGCTTTCATAGAGGCTGCCGAGTAGAAGATAAATAACTAAAATACAGATAAGCAAAAGAGGTCCCATACTGGCCATGGTTTGTCGGAAAACTTCAGCTGTTCCTTGGAAATGGCGCATCATGGTGGGGGAAAGAATTTCTTCTGCGGATTGCTCTAGCTTTTTAACTGCAGTTCCGAGGGCTGCTCCCTCTTTTACATTAAAATAGATTGTGGCGGAAGCAAACTGGTCAACGTGGTTCACTTGCATGGGTCCCACAGTTTCTTCCCAGTCGACGACGGTATTGAGAGGGACGAGCATTCCCTTGGTGTTGGGATTTTGAGATGTTAGGTAGAGCTTATTTAAGGCAGAGGGGGTCAACCGGTATTGATCTTCCATTTCGATGATAATATCATAGAGGTTTAAGGTTGTATTGTAGGTGGATACGCGGCCTCCGCCATAACCTAAACTAAGCGCTTCCTCAATGGTTTGGACGGTGATGCCGTAGGTACTGGCCTGGTCGCGCAAAATGTTGATATTAAGCTGGGGAGTGTTGTTTTGAATATCGTTGCTTACATCCTCCATTTCAGGAAAGGCCTTCACTGCCGCTGTGAGTTTGTCAACTTGCGCATAGAGCTCGTTGATATCTCCGATCGTAGAGATGGAGTACATATAGTTGGCGCGTTGCATTCCTGTGCCGATATTAAGGTTGATTTCCGGTACGGGCTGTAGGAGGGCGTTGATTCCCGGCACTTTTTTAACGTCTGCCATAATTTGTTTGTACACCTTTGACATAGAAGCGCGCTTGTTGTCCGGCTTTAGTGTGACGTAAATGATTCCTTGGTTAGCCGGAACGAAGGTAGTGATATTTGCTGCTGAGATGATGCTTTGCACTGCGGGATTATTTTTGATGGCATTTGTTACGGACGTTTGCAGTCTCTTCATCTCTTGATAGCTAACGCTTTGTGGTGCCATGGTGATGCCCTGAATGGCTCCGGTGTCACCTGCGGGAAGAAAGTCCTGAGGAATTTGCCCAAAGAGCCAAAAGGCGGCCAATAAGCAAGCGATAGAAACAACAAGGGGCACCCAACGATGGATAAGGACCCACTTAAGCATGGGGTCATAGCGGTTGAGTAATTTATCCATAAAGTTCTTGGCGAAGCGCTCTGTCCAAGGTGGCTCTTTTTTTGACTGTTTTAAGAAACGGGAGCAGAGCATAGGGGTCAGTGTCAATGAGATAAACCCGGAAAATAGCACGGCGATAACGATCACCATGGCAAATTCATGGAACATACGACCGATGATGCCTGGCATAAAAATGAGCGGAATAAATACCGAACTTAAAGCTAGGGTCATCGAAAGAACGGTTGTGCTGATCTGTTTGCTGCCGTCAAGGGCGGCTTGAAGAGGGGTTTTTCCCATGTCGAGGTGGCGCACGATGTTTTCCAGTACCACAATGGCATCATCGACTAGGAACCCAACTACGAGCGTTAGCCCTAACATGGAAAGAATATCGATGCTGTATCCATTGACGAGCATGACGGCAAAGGTCCCGAAAATGGCCATTGGCAGTGCAATACTTGGAATGATTGTGGAGGTCATTTTTCCTAAGAAGAGAAAGATCACAATCACGACTAGAATAAACGCAAGCAGCAACGTAAATTTGACATCGGAAATGGAAGCTTTGATTCCTGCTGACGAGTCATAGATAACCCCGAGTTTGATGGCGGGGGGAATTTGCTTTTGCATTTCCGGAAGCATTTTAGTGATGGTTTCACAGATTTTTACAGTGTTAAAGCCGGCCTGTTTTGTAATTGCGATGACAACGCTTGGAACTTCCCCTTTATCTTCTGTCCAGAAGTTGATGTAGTAATCTTTGATCTGGGAGTCGTTAATTCCCTGTCCAATGTCTGAGATCCTAACGGGCGCGCCATCTCTTTCGCCGACGATGATGGGGTTGTAGCCGGGCCCTGTTGTGATTTGTCCTATTGGGTTTAGGGTGTAGGAAATGTGGTTGTCATAGACGTTACCGGCCGGCAGTAGTTGGTTTGCGTTTTGCACAGCTTGCGAGACTGTGTCGATCCCAATTCCCATTGCTGCCATGGCATTGGGGTTGAGCTGAACGCGCGTCGCTCTTAAGCTTCCGTACACTTGAACTTGCGAAACACCTTCTACCATTGAGAAACGTTGCCCAATGACGGTATTGCCGTAGTCGTAAAGATCGCCCCCTGTAAAGGTGTCGGAGGACACAGCGACGTAAATAATCGGAGTATCGGAGGGGTTTGTTTTTTTGTAGGTGGGAGGGTTCGGCATTTCGGGAGGAAGGTTTCCTTGCGCCTGCGTCAAGGCTGCACTGACATCTGTTGAGGCGGCATTGATGTCTTTTTTTAAGTCGAATTGGCATACGATTTGAGAAAGGCCGGTGCTACTTGTTGATACGATGTTTGTAAGCCCTTGAATTGTCATGAGCTGCTGCTCGAGAATTGTGGTGATGTTATTCGCCATTGTTTGCGGGTCGGATCCCGGGTTTTGCGCTGTGATTGTAATGACGGGAAATGAGATGTCGGGTAGATCGCTGATAGGTAAAGCTCTATAGGCCATAAAGCCAAACAAAAAAATGCCGGCCATGATAAGGCTGGTCATGATCGGGCGTCTGATGAACGGTTCGGAGAGATTCATGTCGCTTTCTTGCTCTCTTCTTTGAGTTGATATTTTGAGCCGGGAGATAAGTCAAGCTGTCCGGAGATGACAACAGTTTCTCCTGACTTAATTCCTTCTGATACGACTTGCTTTTGATCAATTAGCTGACCTAGTTTCACGCGCCGTTGTTCCACTGTTTGGTCCTTTGTATTTGCAACATAGATAAAAGGGCCTTTTGTATCTCTTTGCACTGCAGTATCCGGCACCACGATAGCGTCGGGGATTTCATAGAGAATAATCCTCACATCGACAAATTGTCCCGGCCAAAGCAATAAATCCTCATTATCAAAAATGCCGCGCAACTGGATAGTTCCTGATTTGGAGTCGACGGTGTTATTAACAAAATCGAGCCATCCTCTATGGGTGTGCTCCTCGTCTCCTACGACACGCATGTGGACGGGAAGGCCCCCTTTATTATATTTCTGTAGCTGCGGAAAGAACCGCTCTGCCAAGGTGAAGTAAGAGTAAATCGGAGTGATCTGGTTAATAACGACGAGCGGTTGATCCTGGTCGATGCTTACGATGTTGCCCGGGTCGACCAAGTGCTTACCGCAACGGCCGTTAAATGGTGCAAAAATCGTGCAGTAGTTTAAGTTGATTTCGGCGCTTTTGATATTTCCTTCATATTCGATGACTTGCCCTTGGGCCTGCTCTTTGTCTGATTCATACTGGATGAAGTTTAGGATTGAGACGTAATCGTCAGGCAGTAGCCCTTTGTATCGCTCGACCCGTTGTGTATTGAATTCAAGGGATGCTTTTGCCTGTTGGAATAATCCTTGAGCTTGCTCAAGTTGTGCTTCATATGGGTCGGAGTCGATGGTGTAGAGTAGATCCCCCTTTTTGACAAAGCCGCCATCCTGAAAATAGTAGCCTGTGACCTGCCCGTTTACCTGTGGTCTGATGTTTACTGTGGCGTAAGCTGCCGTGTTGCCTATTGTCTGCAGGATATAGGGCATCATCTCTTGTGTCGCTTTATCCAATTGGACGATGGGTGCGGGAGGGGCCACTGTTTTCTGTTTCTTTTCGCACGAGGCGAGGCAGATGAGTAGTGACAATAAAATAAATCGATTCATAGTTAACTACACGGTTTTGATAAGGTTCCTGTACTGTAAGCAAGGTCTGTTAAGGATGTATACCAGTCTTTTTTTGACACTGCAAGAGAGTATCTGGCGTCTGCAAGTTGTGTCAGAGTGTTGACGACAGTGGTATAATCGATAGTTCCTGCTTGATATTTTTTTAATGAGGCTTGAAAAGAAGCTGTTGCCACTTCGACATAGTAGCGGTTCACTTTCACTTTTTCCGTAGCAATTACGAAATTTTGGTAGTATGTCGTCACTTCTTGAATGATTTGAATCTCTAACTGCCGCATTTGCGCTTGTGATTTGGAAAGCTCAGCTTTTGCTTGGCGCACTTGGTTTAAGTAGTCGAATCCTTTAAAAAGGGGCAGTGAAAGTTCAAAGAGGAGCGAGTAGTTGTACTTATCACTCTGCCCATTTTGAAAAAACGAATCACCGTAAGTGCCGTTCATTTGCAGCTGCACCCATTGTTGTCTTCGGGCAGCTTCCACATTGGCAAGATTGGAAAGCACTTGTGCATAGCTAGCAAAGAGATCAGGGCGGTAGATGTATGCTTCCGAAACAAAACAATCCAAGGGGGGTAGTTTTTTTTCTAGATCGATTTTTTCAAGAGGGTCGGCGACCTGAACAGGAGTATTCGCTGGCAGTCCTAAATCTGCAATCAAGGCCGTTTTGAAGTCGAACATGTCTTGTTCGCTTGTCAGTAATTCCAGTTCCATTTTGGCGACTTGAGTTTCCGCTTGCAACTCGTCTGTGTAATCGGAAATGCCAAATTCATGTTTGACGATCGTCATATCGAGGGTTGTTGCAGCGTCAGCTAGGTTTGCTTCGCTCGCTACAACCTGCTCTCTAGAGGCAATGTAGGTATAGTAGTCTGTGATGGTCGTTTGCAAAACGTTTTGGATTTCTTGGTTGTGCGACCAGTTGGCACTCCACACCATTTGTCTATATGACTCGCTTTGGGCAGCTGTTGTTCCTGAATCAAAGAGTAGCCAGCTGATTGAGACATAAGGACCCCACTCCATAAATTTGTCGATAAAAATTGCACCGCCACCGAAGAAACTCCCTTCTCGGATTGCCTCATAATATCCCTCTAGTGTGATTTCGGGAAAATAGGGAGCTAAGCTCTGACCGTATTGCGCAGCGGCGGTTCTTGTGTCGGCCCACGTTTCGCGCAGCTCGTTGCTGTTTTTGATCGCCAAATCTACTAGCTGAGTTAAGTGGAGAGGTTCTTGCGGAAAGCACTCTTTTTCAATATAGGCATCGCATGACCACAACAAGTAGTAGGGGGGAATGGGGTTGTTGTTATCCGGGCAGGGATTCCACGCATCCGTAGGACAATCAGGCGTAATGTAGAACGGATCGTAGGCCGCGCGAAAACAGCCTGTCAAGCTGACCAGAAAGAAAATGCTCAGTAAAAGGAAACGGAACGCGCTACATTTTGTCATGTTAGCATATATGCTTAATAAAAATTTAATTTGCAAGATGATGTGGAAGCGTGTATGAAATTTAATCATGGAATTGACCGCATTTATTATTATTGCTCTGACAATTTTTTGTTTCGGGCTTGTCTCGCATCGCTTGCAGCACTATGCGATTACACCTGCTATGATTTTTGTGCTTGTGGGAGTGGTTACAGGCCCGCTCGTTTTGAATTTGACACACATTCAGCAAAGCGCTCTTTTGACACAGCTCATTGCCGGAATGACGCTTGTTCTTGTTCTCTTTATTGACGCGATGCAGATCGATCGTAAGGGAGTTAAGAAAAACCGATTGCCCCGCAGGCTGCTGTTGATCGGGTTTCCGTTGATTGTGGCTTTTGGTACAGTAATTGCTAAAGGCATCTTTCCGCAGTTTCCTTGGTGGCAAGCGGCTGTACTTGCCATCGTTCTAGCACCAACAGACGCTGCTTTAGGGCAAGCTGTTGCAACGAGTCGTTTGGTTCCTCATCGGATTCGTGAAGCACTCAATGTAGAAAGTGGTCTTAATGATGGTCTCACTTTAGGCGCCTTACTGGTGGTGCTTTCTGTCTGGGGAAATATGCACAAAACGCACGGCTACGATTTTTGGTTGGGATTTATCAGCCTGCAAATTCTTATTGCTATCATTGTAGGGGTTTTCATTGGTTACTTTGGAGGAAAGCTCATCGAAATCTGTTCGCAAAAAGGGTGGATGCTGCCCCCTTTTCAGCGCATTTCCGCAATTGTGTTGGCGCTTCTTTCCTATACTGTGGCAGAA
>JAJFMB010000175.1 GCA_021772355.1 Chlamydiota bacterium
TCTCCCGCTAGGAGATTAAAAGAGAAAAAACAGGATATTATTAGCAATAAATAACGCATATAACACTCGTTTAAAAAGGGATGATAAAACTTAGTTGTTTATTTGTCAATAGAGTTAATTAGTTTCTAAATTCCTTGTAAAAAATTTTGGTTTTATCTATGCTTATTGTCAATCAAACAATATTGAGGTTGATATGAGGTGTATTCTAATAATATTTAGTATGGTGGTCTGCTTGCATCTTGAAGCAGATATCGAACGTAGAGGGGCTATAGACATTGGTTCGGGCTCGATAAAAATACTCGTGGCTGACGTTGATACTGGATCGGGTCACATTGTAAAAAATGTGTTTAGTGAGAAAATTGAGGTTCTTCTTAGCGAGGATCTTGCATCGAGTCATGATGGATCGTTCAGTCGGGCGGTTCAACTTAAGACTAAAGAAGCTATTGCTACGTGTATTCAGGATGTATCTTTTTATGAAACTGATAAGTTATATGGAGTTGCAACCGAAGCGTTTCGCCGAGCCAATAATGGTGGCTCCGTTGCTCGAGAAATTTCTGAGGAGCTTAATGTTCCGATCCGGATTATTTCTCAGGATGAAGAGGGGGAAGTGGGGTTTTTATCTGCTGTAGAAATATCCGGAGAGGATCCGGAACATGTTGTTGTATGGGATAATGGATCGGGAAGTTTTCAAATTTCATGGAAAGAGCCCAATACAATCGCTTCATACAAAGAGAGCTATGGGAAGGTTCCTGTTCGCGATCTTATTATTTATGACATCCAGGGCAAGGCTGTTGAGCTTAATTCTACGCCTAATCCTATTTCTTACGAGGATGCTGAGAATGCTTTAGCACTGATCGTTACGAAGTTTAAGGATGCGCCGCGAAGTTTGAGGGAGAAGGTCAGAGATCCCGCAACAAAAATATTGGGTGTAGGAGCCATTCATCATGGGAATATTGCTTGCTCCACTGGTTTAGGATTTTATTCTCCGAATATCATTGATGATCTTATAGAGAGTCGGTTAGGGGGTGATGATGAAGCGTTTGGTGGGGGAGCTGATGCAAAATATTGGGTATCAGACCTTATATTAACGCAAGCTGTTATGTCTTATCTTGGATTTAACGAGGTCGCGGTTGTTAGATTACTTGGTGATCTCGATATCCCTGCTCCAGGAAACACAGCTGGAATAGCGATCAAATCAAGTTATTGGAGTGAATAAATAATAGAGGGGATTATTTTATTCTAGGGTGTCTATTTGAGAAGGAGATCGTATAAAATATTCTTGACTATCGCTGACTCGTTGATACATATTTTTAAACAACGATGATGGAGGCC
Source organism: Chlamydiota bacterium (assembly GCA_021772355.1). Classification (GTDB taxonomy): domain Bacteria; phylum Chlamydiota; class Chlamydiia; order Chlamydiales; family JAJFMB01; genus JAJFMB01. The sequence continues at coordinate 1,333 of JAJFMB010000175.1, forward strand.
TTGAATATGTCGGGTGGAGTAGGGAGTGCGAATAGAGGAGGGGTGGGGTCTAGTAACCCTTTAGGAACAGCATCTGGCTTTGTGTGGGGAGCTGCTGCTGAGGGCAATAGGATACCTAATCCGACAGAAGTAAGTGAAAGTTTAGATAATGCGAGAAAGGGCAAGGGTGCTACAAAGAAGGTTGCTCAGCTACAGTCAGCGCTTAAAGTCAGTCGAGTCATGGGCTTGACCTGTGTGGCAGTAGGAACTGTTTCGTATTGTGTGGGTGTTCAGGGAGGGATTTCTGAAATCGTCTTTGGAGCTGCTCTTTTGGGTATGGGTAAAGAGGGTAGCGTCATTTTGGCAAATATGAAGGAGATCTTAGAAAACTCTTCGCACTATAAAGAGAAGTCAAGCGGAGAGTGGAAAATCCAGGATATTGGAAAGCGGCTAAAAAAGGATGTTTATCTCTCGGGCTGGATTATTGATCATTTTATTATCCCCAATCAATTTGGCAACATTTAGCGGAAGTGTTGCACGGTGACAAGGTTTGCGATCTTGTTATGTAAGTTGTGCTCCATAAAAATTTTCCAATCTTTGTGAATTCCATAACAGTAATTTATTAATAAAGTATATAAAAATTGTCGTTTTATATATAATAACCATTATGTTTCGCGTAAAAGTTTTATTTGTTTTTGTTGTTACTTTCTGTTCTTGTGTTTTTGCAGGAGAAAAAGTGGTACTGCTCAATGATACCTCGGCTTGGTACCATTGGGGGTGTACCGGTACGAGTACGGCCTTGAAAGAGGGTATTCAGTCATTGGGATATGAGGTGGATGCTGTGTCGCATAAGATGGTCTCTCAGCTGAAGGAAGTGCCTTCGTTTGAAGAGTTCACTAATCATGAGAAACTGGAGCGATTCTGTAAGACAAATAGCGAGATAGTGACAGCGATACAAAGAGCAGAAATCGTGGTGATCAATGGGGAAGGGACGATCCATGGTATACGTCCTAATCCTAGGGCTTTGCTTTATTTGGCCCATATTTCTAAGGAAAATTTCAGAAAGCATGTCGAGATCATTAACCATTCTGTTTATCCCAAAGATGACCCTTGTTTATCGAATAAATTTAAAGGGATTTGCGGACTTGAAAGGGATGGTGAGGCTCAAGCTATATATCGGTCCGTTTATTCTAAAGTCGATTTTGTGGCGATTCGAGAGCCTTTAAGTCGAGAGGAAATGAGTAAGATAGGTATAACTTCTGTTTTGAGCTTTGATTGTTTACCTCTCTACATTCGCAACCATTACCGAAACACCAAAAAAGCGGATGAGAAGACACTGCTGGTGGCTGGCTCGGTTGCCTTTTCAACTGAGGGCGCAGAAAAACTGTGCCGTTATCTTGAAGCTATGTCCGAGAGGGATTTTAAGATTAAAGTATTGATTGGTGCGGCGGCTTTTCCAGCAAAAGACGATCAAGAGTTCGTGGAGTTTTTGAGAGGGAACTGCGGAGCGCCTTATGAGCTTATTAATGCCTCCTCAATTGAGGAATGGTTGGATGAGATCAATCACGCTACTTTTCTTGTCTCAGGCCGTTTTCATCACTCTATTGCGGCTTTTTGCTTGAACACACCATTTATTGCTCTTAATAGCAATACACATAAGGTGCATGCACTCTGTTCTTTTCTTGATCAGCCTGAGCCTCTTCTTTACTCTGATCCACAGCTTTTGGATCAGCTTCTCTCTAAGACTCGGGAGATCTTAGCCTCTTCTACGGTCAACAACGAGGTTAAAGTCGCAGAAATTTGCCTTTTGGCAGATAAAAATTTTTCCGGACTTAAGGCTATCTCAGATTATAAAAAAAATACGATAGAGTTATTTTAATTTACTTTAAGTAAAGTTTCGTTTATGATTTATCTCATTTTATATAAAATATAGGTTTTTTTATTAATCCATTGATTTATGGTGGTTCAAGATCCGGAACCCCTGTTATGGGTAGAGATACTCCGAATAGTTTTCCTGATGAAGTTGCTACTTTGAGTACTTCTTCTGTTTGTGACTTAGAAGAGAGTGCCATAAGTCCAGCTGTTTACATCATACGGCAATCCGATTCTTATTTTAGATCTTATCAAGAATTTTCCACTTCTTTAAAGAAACGTGTTTCGTTAATCAGTTCTAAAGGGGATGTTGATTCAAAAAGGTGTTTATCTCTTGTAGGAGAGGTGGAGTCGCGTAAAGTTGAGGTGCAAAGCCAACTTTTAGAAATAACGGAGCGTTTAGCTGGCGTTGTATCGGAGAGGTTTATTGATGAACAGCTTGAGAAATTTAAAGCGCTGAAAGAGAAAACAGATCGGGATTCTTTGAGTCTTAAATTAGCGGTTATGAGATTGGAGCAGCGTGCAAAAAGCACTAATATTTCAATGTGGCAGAAGGAAATTCAGCTTATCAATGAACAGTTGGCTACTCCTGAATACGGCCTGGATCCGTTAGTAATGCATCGTATTGGGGTGCGCTATCTTGGATTGGTCTCCCGTTTATCTGCTTATGTTAAACGCGCTGATTCTGCCGAGAGAACAGCTCTTTCGAAAATGGTTAAAGACCAGCGAGAGGGGCTTAAGGGGCTAGAAGATGTTCAAGAAAAGCTGATGGTTTCTATCGGTGAGGTTATGAGTCCTTCTTATGACCGGGAAACAGCTTTACGAGAAATTGAGCAATCTAAAGTCAAAGATAGTACTAACAGTGCTACCAGAGGCAAATTAGATGCTAAGTACAACAGTTTGTGGTCAGATTACGTCATGAATGCCAACGTTGATCTAAGTATAGAGCAACAAAGGCTCACGTACAATAATCGCATCACACAGATCCTTTTGGAAGGAAGAAAATTGGTTGCAGAGCATGGATCTTGGATTTCTGTTTTTATGTTAGAAACAGATGAGGAGAGAAACTCTTATCTTAATGAATTTCGACGCCGTTTCAAAGAGAAAACAGATTCGTCAGAAAGAATTGATCTTGATTATTTAATGTCTGTTCTCACTATAGAATTAAATAAAAAGCGAACGCTCACTCGAGAAGAAATTTCTAAAATAGCCGTAGATTTTAACATGACTAGATTCTTGGATCGATTGACTAGCGTCTATGACGAGATGTATTTGCTACAGTTGCACCACCTCAGCACAAGAGATAGAGTTTCTCTTTATTATAAATCTATGAAAGGGATTTTAAATAGAGATGAGAGAGCAAAAGAGTACTGCTTGTGGGCAGCGGTTCCTGTTCCTCAAACTGAGTCAGAGAGAGATTCCTATATTGAAGAGTTTAAGCGTCGCTTATTAGCAAAGGGAGTCACTCATGGGGTGGCGTTAGATTGTTTTTTGCGTTCTCTAAATGATAAGTTAACAGCGCAACCGACGTTATTCAAAGATGATCTTCTAGGGATTTACCAGGCAATAGATGAGCATTTTACAATAGAACATGTTCAGCAGGTGTATCAAAAGATCCGTCAGATTCAAGATGAGTTCCGAGATGTAAAAAAGGGATTTGTGAAAGCGAGAAAAACTTTAGAGCCTAGCTCTAAAGATCAGGAAGGATACCGATCGCTTCAAAAGTTAACGACTCAGGGATTTTCTAGTCTTTTCGACTACCAAGATTTGTTGCAAACGAGAGAGCACTGTGACAATAGCCTGGATATCATCAAACATGTATCAGCCGAATTAGATAAAATGGATAAGTATCTATTGCCTAGCTCCAGCTGAGTAATTACTTTTCCTGTAGGCGGTTATACTTGTCGTTTGAGAAATCATTATGCCTTATTTTATGACCAAATATTCTGTGGATAAATAACGCTTCAATCAATTATAGATCAAAATAATATAGTAATTATTTTAAAGGTCTATATATGAAGCGTCTATGTTTTTGTTTGATTTTATTCACTTCTTATCTCGGCGCGAGCTCGACTCCCATTTTGAGTCCTGTTCCTGTGCATGAAGCGTATATTTCTAAGTTTTCCTATCCCTCGATTCCAACTCCTATTGGGGTGCAGCCTCCAGCTTCGAAAATTGAGGAAGCTCCGTCCAGGCCGTATGATGATGCTATTTGGATTCCTGGTTATTATGCCTATGTCGCTGAGGAAGGGGACTTTGCGTGGGTGTGTGGCGTATGGAGACGGCCACCGCCAGAGCATGTCTGGATAGAAGGAGAGTGGATGAAGCGCAATGGGGGCTGGATTTGGGTGCGAGGATTTTGGAGTCCGGTGGCCCAGGATAAATTGACCTATATTAAAGAAGCACCGCCAAAATCTATTGACGATGATGTTCCTTCTGCTCCTGGCAAAAACTATTTCTGGGTGCCTGGCTACTGGGAGAATTCCGGAAATAATTACACTTGGTTAACAGGGAAATGGCAAGAGTTCAATGAGAACTGGGTCTTAGCCCCAGCGTGTTACGTATGGAGACCTTCCGGGTATGTGTTTGTTCCAATTTATTGGGATTTACCCTTGAATAATCGCGGCGCTGCATACACTTGTGAAGGGAGAGGGACTATCCTTGAGCCCGACTTAGCGATTCGCCAATTATTTCTCTACTATCCAGATTATCTGACGTTCTATTGGCATTGGTGTTACTATCACCCCGATTTTTGGGGGGATTGTTGGTGCTTGCCTCCTTGGTGGTCATGGACTGAATGGTGGACTTTTTGCGAATGTGACCTTTGGGGGCTATGGTGGTGGTGGGGACATCCCGGATTTTTCCCACCTGTTTGGCTTACCCTGCAGTTAAGTTTGGAAATTTCACCGCCATCAGAGGAAATGCTTGAGCTCTTTAGTAAAATGTCCAAGCCGGATTTCCCCATCACTAAAGGTAAAAAACCGCTGCTACCGAAAGGAACTCCAGGCACAAAAGTTCTTCCTAAGCCTAATATTCAAAACGATGTGACACCGGGGGGCGCTGTAAATGTTCCTGAAACTCCTTCGCAGCAACCCGGTCGACAAGTCGCACCGCCGCCACCTCCTACAGCACCTACGCAACCTT